>JANNKF010000363.1:0-1748 GCA_031396165.1 Bacteroidales bacterium
CCCTCATTATGCTGTACGTTTTTTGAGAGAATACCCGGGAGGATTTGTACTTCTGGGGGCTGTTTTCCTCTGTACCACCGGTGCTGAAGCTCTGTATTCCGATTTGGGACATTGCGGACGTAAAAATGTAAGAATATCATGGATATTTGTAAAGACGACTTTGTTACTTAATTACTTTGGACAGGGAGCCTGGCTTATGTTACATTATACACCCGGTTCGGAAGTCACTCCTTTTTTTGCAATAATGCCTAAATGGTTTCTTCTTGCGGGGATAGTGATTTCAACTGCAGCCTCAATAATCGCAAGTCAGGCTCTCATAAGTGGCTCATTTACACTTATCAGCGAAGCAGTTTCACTTAACCTCTGGCCAAAAATTAAAATTATTAATCCTACTTATGTACGTGGGCAGGTCTATCTGCCCTTCGTAAACTGGTCCCTTTTTGTAATGTGCAGTCTTGTTGTGATAACCTTCAAGGAATCTGCAAACATGGAGGCCGCTTATGGGCTGTCAATTACCCTGACGATGATAATGACCACCTTGCTACTCTCATACCATCTCTATAAGAAAAGGGTCAATTATATTCTTGTTATTTTATTACTTGTTATTTTTCTGACTATTGAAATAAGCTTCCTGATAGCGAATCTTCACAAATTCAGTAACGGTGGCTGGTTTACGCTTCTTCTGGCCTCTCTTTATTTCCTTATCATGTTCAGTTGGTATTTTGGAAGGAAGATTAAAAACCGTCACATCCTGTTTTCAAAAGTTGAGAACTATCTTGATTTGTTAAAAGACCTTCGTGACGATATTTCAGTTCCGAAAACAGCCACAAATCTTGTATACATCATAAAAGCCAACAGAAAAGATCAGGTTGAATCAAAAGTAATCTATTCAATCTTCAGCAAACTGCCAAAGAGAGCCGATAGATATTGGCTCTTGCATATTGATATTGTTGACGAACCGAACCGGTTTGAATACAAGGTTACCCACATTATTCCGGGGATACTCATAAGGGTGGATTTTCATATCGGATTTAAAATAGACCTGAAGATAAATATGTTTTTCAAAGAGATTATTGAGGATATGGTCAAATCAGGAGAGATTAAACTCGAAAGTGGTTACGATTCTCTTAAGAAGCACGGATTTCCGGGCGATTTTAAATTTATTCTTATTGAAAGTGTTCTTCTTCGTGATTTCAAGTTGTCAAAAGCTGAGAATTTCATTCTGACTTTAAGGGGCCTCGCCCGGCATATAAGTATACCTGATGAAAAAGCACTTCAGCTCGATTCCGCAAATACGCTTGTTGAACAGGTTCCGATAGTCCTCAAACATCCTGTTGAAAAGCGTATCATGCCAATGGCCGGGACATGATCACTTTATTCTCAGAATATTATAAGCACATAAAAATCCGCTCAAACAATAATTTGCCCTGATATTCGTATATTTGAATAATTGATTCTACAGGAGAATATCTTCATGAATCGATTTTGTTTGAGTAAAAAATGACCTGGTTGATTTTTTCAAGGTTCTTAAATAATACCTTATTGAAACAAGACATTGTTTTTTGGCCTCTTATTGTTTTCGCCATGGCAGTCATATCTCTGATCGGAATTATGATCGGACTTTCATGGGTGCTGGGTGAGCGTCACAAAGAAAGGACCACAGATGAGCCATATGAACATGCGCGACTCCGCCATGCGCAGGCCAAAACTCTCGTCGCCCGACTGAACCGCCGACGCCTGCAGCAGTT
>JANNKF010000255.1:0-5885 GCA_031396165.1 Bacteroidales bacterium
GGTAAATAAATTGATTTTCAAGCGAATTATTTTTTCTATTCATGATTGCCTATAGTCATTTTCTTACAAGGGTTATTGTGGTTTTACGGCGAGAGTAAAAATACATTTTATGAACGATTTTCAAATAGCTAAAGAACTTTATTTTTGGGCTTAAAAGATTATATTTACCAAAATTGCCAATTGAAAACAAGATATTTCATATATATATCATATAGAGGCACTTCCTACCACGGCTGGCAGGTACAGCCAAATTCACTTACCGTACAGAAAATTCTTGATGAGGCATTGAGTGTAGTTCTCAATGAGAAAATATCGACAGTTGGTGCAGGAAGAACTGATACAGGTGTTCATGCGCGTGTATTCTGTGCTCATTTCGACAGTGTTTTAGCTGATCTTGAAACAGATAAAAAGCTCATTTTCAGGCTAAACTGTTACCTTCCTAGGGATATTTCAGTTAATGCAATCAGAAAAGTGGTACCT
Source organism: Bacteroidales bacterium (assembly GCA_031396165.1). Lineage (GTDB taxonomy): Bacteria > Bacteroidota > Bacteroidia > Bacteroidales > VadinHA17 > LD21. Next base: position 481 of record JANNKF010000255.1, read on the forward strand.
GATGCAAATGCCAGATACAGTGCGGTTTCAAGAACATATAAGTATTACATTTCATCAATAAAAGATCCTTTCTTTAATAACTCCAGCTGGTATTTGCATAATGATATTGATATTATAATGATGAATGAAGCATGTAAAATATTATATAAGCATTCTGATTTTACCAGCTTCAGCAAACTACATTCAGGAGCAAAAACCAATATCTGTAAAATTTTCTATGCTAATTGGGAAAAATCTGAAAACCTGCTCATATTTACAATAAAAGCTGACAGATTTCTTAGAAATATGGTTAGAGCAATTGTTGGGACAATGATTGAGATGGGCCGCGGTAAAATAAACCTTAATAAATTTGAAGAGGTAATTCTTGCAAAAGACAGATGTAAAGCAGGTAAATCAGTCCCTGCCAAAGGTCTGTTCCTCACGGAAATTGAGTACCCTGAAGAGATTTTTATTTAGCTGCCAGCAGCTATCAACAAGTGATAATTATCACTTTTATAAACTGTTAATTATTTCACAATAATCATATTTTATAATATTTTTGTCCGTCTTTCAATAACCCTAATTCCATGTTCTATGAGTAATGAATGGTTAATTTTATTTTTTCTAGTCGGGGCTATTTTTGTGGGTGTGGTCCTGATCTTTTCAGGAATTGTTGCACCAAGATCGACTAATCCCCAGAAATTTGATCCATATGAATGCGGTATACCAACAGAGGGAGTCACCTGGCTCCAGTTTAATGTTGGATACTATCTGTTTGCCATTTTATTTCTGGTATTTGATGTTGAGACAGTCCTGGTATTTCCATGGGCTGTGGTTATGAAAGAAGTCGGAATGGCCGCTTTTATTGAAATTGTTATATTCTTTTTCATTCTGGGCTTAGGATTATTATATGCCTGGAAAAAACATGCGCTGATATGGGAATAAAAGGTATGAAAAGAGAGGAATTCAAGGACAATGAGAGCCTTGATCTTCTGAATGATTCCGGTTCAAATGTATTTCTTACTACAATAGATGATGTAATTAACTGGGGAAGGAAGAACTCTCTCTGGCCTCTTACATTTGCCACCAGGTGTTGTGGAATAGAAATGATGGCAGCGGGAGCACCAAAGCACGACTTTGCGAGGTTTGGCATGGAAGTTTACCGTGCCAGTCCGCGCCAGGCCGATGTTATAGTTGTAGCAGGAACAATAGTTCATAAGATGGCCCCTGTTTTAAAACGATTATACGATCAGATGTCGGAGCCTAAATATGTTGTTGCAATGGGCGCCTGTGCAATTTCCGGAGGACCGTTCTTTCTTCATTCCTATAGTGTTGTTAAAGGGGTGGAACATGTAATTCCGGTTGACGTTTACGTTCCGGGCTGCCCTCCCCGGCCGGAAGCATTAATGTACGGAATGTTACAGCTTCAGCGTAAGATAGAAACCGAGACTATCCGTTCGAGAAAGAAACGCAACGAATCGCACGACAGCAAATAACTGAATCCGAAATCGAAAAATAAATGGATAATTTACAATTAGGAGAATTTATCAAAACGACAGACCCGGACCTTGTGATAACTACCGGGAAACAGTTTCTCGAGGTATCTGTTCCTCCGTCAAAACTATACGTATTAGCCAAACAGTTAAGAGAAAATGAATCGACAAAGTTTGATTTCCTGTTTTGTCTTTCCGGAGTGGATTATAAAGAGGATCTGGGAGTAGTTTACCATCTTCGCTCAACTGAATATAATCATGTTGTGGTTCTGAAGGTCAGAACTTCCGACAGAGTGAACCCTGAATTAGATACCGTATCGGATATCTGGAGTACAGCTGATCTGCATGAAAGGGAAGTATATGATCTGCTTGGAATAAAATTTAAAAACCATCCTGACCTGAGAAGACTATTCCTCGACAAAACCTGGGGTTTCCCTTTAAGGAAAGACTATGTTGATGATATAAATATCGTTACCAAGTAATTTTATGGAAGAAAAGGAAAAAACAAACCTCGTTGACGAACAGCAGGAGTATGTTATAAATATGGGTCCTCAGCATCCATCCACACATGGAGTGCTGCGACTGCTTGTTTCGCTGAAGGGTGAGCTTGTAAAAAATGTTGAGCCACATCTTGGCTATATCCACAGTGGTATAGAAAAGATGTGTGAAAGTATGACCTACCCTCAGATAATTCATCTTACCGACAGAATGGATTATATTTCAGCCCATATAAATAATGAGGCAGTTTGTCTCAATGTTGAAAAAGCGCTGGAGGTTGATATTCCTGACCGGATTAAAGTCATCAGAACGATATTTTCTGAGTTGACACGTATACAGTCGCACCAGCTCTGGTGGGCGTGCTTCGGAATGGATCTTGGCGGTCTGACATGTTTCTTCTACGGACTGCGCGACAGGGAAAAGATTCTTGACATATTTGAAGAAACATGTGGCGGCAGAATGATAGTAAGCTATAATTGCCCCGGTGGATTAATGTACGATATCCATCCTAATTTTCAGAAAAGGGTAAAGGAATTCATAACATACTTCAGGAAAATACTGCCTGAGTATGATCAGCTTCTTTCGGGAAATGTTATATTTAAGGAGCGTAGCAAAGGAATCGGAATATTATCACTCGAAGATGCAATATCGTTTGGTGTTACAGGTCCGTCAGGCAGGGCTTCGGGCTTTTCGTGCGATGTCAGAAAACATGAACCCTACTCAGCTTATGACAAGGTAACCTTCAAAGAAATCCTTTATACTGAAGGTGATACACACGCCAGATATGTAGCCAGGATTGATGAGATGTGGGAATCGATGAATATTATTGAACAATTGATTGATAATATTCCTGAGGGTCCGTATTCGGTGAAGATGAAACCAATTATTAAACTTCCCGAAGGTGAATATTACCAGCGGGTTGAGACAGCCAGGGGTGAACTGGGAGTATACATCATAAGTGACGGGAACAAGAATCCGTACAGGGTAAAGTTCAGATCACCTAATTTTTCCAATCTGTCGGCACTTAATAAGATGGCTTCGGGGTTCAAAATTGCAGATCTGGTTGCAATCGGAGGTTCACTGGATCTGATAATACCGGATATTGACAGGTAGAAGTTTCTGGTTACTGGTTACTGGTTACTGGTTACTGGTTACTGGTTACTAGTTTCTAGTTACTAGTTTCGAGTTTCAAGTTTGGAGAAAAAGTATTTGTAAGAACATTTTAATTGAAATAATTGACATATGGTGTTTGAAATTGTTTCTAAATCTGAAGTTGCATCAACAGAACCCTGGTGGAGAGTATTTTACGACTTTTCATCGTTGACAAAATGGATAGACACTAGTCTGAGTAATGCAATGTCCCCATTCTGGACCACTGTTACCGAGATGGTTATTGTAGGCGTTCTCATCCTTCTTTTCTATGCAGTTGTAGGATTATTCCTTGTATATGCCGAGAGAAAAGTATGCGCATTTATGCAGAACAGGTTAGGGCCTAACAGGGTCGGTCCATTCGGACTATTCCAGACCATTGCCGATCTGATAAAACTCCTTTTTGTTGAGCTGATTCCTATCAAGAACGCCGATAAGTTTCTTTTCAACCTTGCTCCTTTCATTGTTATAATCGCCTCATTCATGGCCATTGCAGCAATTCCGTTTGCAAATGGATTGCACGCTATAGATCTTAATATAGGAGTTTTATATGTTGTAGCAGTATCCTCAATGGGTGTTATCGGGGTGTTGCTGGCAGGCTGGTCGAGCAATAACAAATATTCTCTTATAGGAGCAATGCGCAGCGGAGCCCAGATTGTAAGTTATGAATTATCAGTTGGTCTGGCCCTGATTACTATTGTAATTCTGGCAGGATCAATGCAGCTTTCAGAAATTGTTGAAGCACAGAGAAATGGATGGTTTATATTCACCGGGCACATACCTGCATTTATTGCATTTATAATCTTTCTTATCTCAAGTACTGCGGAAACTAATCGTGGACCCTTTGACCTTGCAGAAGCTGAATCAGAACTTACGGCAGGATATCATACTGAATATTCCGGAATTAAGTTTGCGTTCTTCTTCCTTGCAGAGTATATTAATATGTTCATTGTAGCGTCTATTGCTGCAACAGTATTCCTGGGTGGCTGGATGCCGTTTCACGTAGGGAACTGGGAGGGATTCAATAATGTTATGGATTTTATTCCGCCATTTATCTGGTATATAGGGAAAACTGCATTTGTGATTTTCCTTATGATGTGGTTTAAATGGACGTTCCCGAGACTTAGAATTGATCAACTCTTAACGCTGGAGTGGAAGTATCTGCTTCCGATAAATCTGGTAAATGTTTTAATAATGGCATTTTTAGTCCTCATGGGCTGGCATTTTTAGTAGTAATTAACTATAAAACCAATCTCTGAATGAGAAGTATAATAATATATCTGAATGAAATAATCTCCGGAGTATGGTCCCTGCTTAAGGGGATGAAAGTCACAGGGTCGTATTTTTTCAGACCAAGTACCATTCTTACCCAGAAGTATCCCGAGAACCGTAAAGATCTGGTAATGTTTGAACGTTTCAAGGGTGAGGTAGTTATGCCCCATGACGAAAAGAATGAACATAAATGTACAGGATGCGGAATCTGTGAACTCAACTGTCCTAACGGAAGTATTGAAATTATCTCAAAAACCGTGATGACTGAGGATGGAAAGAAGAAAAAAGCAATTGACAAGCATATTTATAGACTGAGTATGTGCACTTTCTGTGCCTTATGTGTAAAAACATGTCCATCCAACGCTCTCGCATTCGCACAGGAATTTGAACACGGTGTATTTAACAGAGCCCTGCTTATCAAAACTTTAAATAAACCAGGTTCTCAACTAATGAAAGGAGTAGAATAATGGCCTCTAATCAGATAATGTTTATTCTTTTTGCCTTAATGATCGCTGTTTTTTCAGTGCTGACGGTGACAACGCGTAAAATCCTGCGTGCAGCAGTTTATCTGTTGTTTGTACTGGTATCGACCTCAGGATTATATTTCCTGTTAAACTATCAGTTCCTGGCTGCTGTCCAGCTAACCCTGTATGCCGGAGGAATTGTTGTCCTTATCATTTTCTCTGTTCTTCTTACAAGTCATATTGGTCAGCAATTTGAACCCGGAGTCTGGAAAAAATCAGCTTTCTCTGCATTAGCTTCAATCGGAGGTGCAATACTCGCTATCATAACAATACTTGATTATAAATTCTCTGCAACAACAGCCGCAGCTAAAGAGGTCGATATGCGACTCATAGGAAAGAGCTTGTTATCAGTTGAATATGATGGATATGTTCTTCCCTTTGAAGTAATATCAATATTATTACTTGCGTCTATGATTGCTGCCATTGTGATTGCAAAAAAAGCTGGTCCTGCGAAGACCGAGTCCCAAAATTTTAATAAGAAATAACATGA
>JANNKF010000288.1:0-11413 GCA_031396165.1 Bacteroidales bacterium
ATATGATTGGAAGTCTGATGTTCGCTATAATACAGGTGATGCTGATTTGGGGTATATCGTACGTGCTTTACAGGAAGAAGATTATGATAAGACTTTAAGACAAAAGACAACCTGCCTACCGGCAGGCAGGAAGTACAAAGACAAAAGTAAAGCCAAATAGAATAAATGAATTAAAGGGGTGTTGAAAAGTCCTTCCCCATTAGGGTGCCCCTAAATCCCCTAAAGGGGACTTTCTGATTATCAGTAGTTTGCAGAACCCACTTTAGGGTGCAGGGGGCAAACCAAGTAATGGATGTGAGTTCGCTTAGATTAAATTTTAATAGATATTGAATGACCGAAATAGACATTATATCAGCTGGTTACAAAGATTTATTTGGAGTTTCAGAGATAAAAATAGTTGCGTTGCCCCGATCGGGTTCTGACAGGAAATATTTCAGGATTTATGATGGAGAAAAAACTGTAATAGGTGCTTACAATGCTAATCCCGAAGAGAACGAAGCATTTATCGGTTTCTCTGAACATTTCAGAAAAAAATCGCTTCCTGTACCTGAAATATTTGGATATATCCCTGAAAAATTTGTCTATTATCTTCAGGATCTTGGTGATACAAATCTTTATACCTGGCTCCATAATCGATCCGATATGTCGGATTTCAGTGTTGAAACAAAAAATCTTTACCGCAAGATTCTTGATAAACTGATCCTTTTTCAGACCGAAGGAATTATTGGTCTGAACCTCGATCTCTGTTATCCTCACAGAAGTTTCGACCGTCAGTCGATGATGTGGGACATGAATTACTTTAAGTACATGCTGCTGAAACTACTGGCTGTACCTTTCAATGAAAGGAACCTCGAACGCGATTTTAATATTCTCTGTGATTATCTTCTCGAAACCGGGCAGGATTATTTTCTTTATCGCGACTTTCAGACTGCGAATATTATGATCGTGGGAGAAGAGCCATGGTTCATCGATTATCAGGGTGGAAGGAAGGGAGCACCGCAATATGATGTTGCTTCGCTGTTATACGATGCAAAGATCCCTATGGCTATTGAGAGCCGGGAAGAATTGCTTGGATATTATATTGAAAAATTTTGTGCGGTTTCAAAGGAAGATAAGGATGAATTCAGGGGTTATTATGCAGGTTTCAGTATGATAAGACTTATGCAGGCACTTGGAGCATTCGGGTTTAGGGGATTATATGAACAAAAACCTACATTTACAGATAGTATAGTACCCGGGGTAATAGTACTTATGCAAATTATAGGCTCAGCTGAAAGCCATATAAAGATTCCTGAATTATACCGTACTATAAGAGCAATTCAAAACTCTCAGAAGTTTATTGAACTATCTTCCAAAAAATAAATTCTGAATGATGAAAGCAATGATATTTGCAGCAGGTCTTGGCAAGCGTCTGGGTACGATTACTGAGAGTATTCCCAAGGCTCTTGTTGAAATTGATGGAAAGTCAGCCCTTCATCTGGCTGTAGAGAAGTGCAGCGCATCGGGGTTTGATGATATTATTGTGAATGTCCACCATTTTGCCGGAATGGTTGAAAAGGAAGTTGGGAAGCTCAACAAAATGGGTTACAGGATTTCTATTTCTGATGAACGGGATAAACTTCTCGAAACCGGTGGCGGATTATATAAGGCTAAATGGTTTTTTGACGAAAATCCATTCCTGATTTACAATGTTGATATTATCTCAGATCTTGATTTGTCTGCTCTCTATAAATATCATCTTGAAAAAAAAGGCATCGCTACACTGGCGGTCAGGCACAGACCGGGAAACCGGTTTTATTTAGTTGATGAATCTGGTGTAATCCGTGGATGGCGGAATAATGCCACCGGTGAACAGATTCTGACATCACAGATTAAAGACAACTTATCTGAAATTGCATTTTCAAGCATGCATATTGTTGATCCTGAGATATTTAATTATATGGAAGAGGGAGTTTATACTATGACTGCACTTTACCTTAAACTGGCTGCAGATCATAATATCTATTCATACCTTGATGATTCCGGTTTCTGGGGTGATATTGGCACTCCTGAAAGTCTGGAATACGTAAGAAGATTATTTAAAAAGGAGTAATCCCATCTCTTTGTCACTTCGTCACTTCGTCTCCTGGTCTCTTCGTCACTTCGTCTCCTCGTCTCCCATTCATTCCTCTAGATCTTCCAGAATGTCCTCGTGAAAATCGTAAAAACGGTTATTATTTCCAGCCTTCCGATGATCATCAGAATGCTCAGAACTACCTTACTTATTTCAGGCATATGTGCAAAATTGCTCATGGGTCCGACTGTTCCGAGTCCAGGTCCTATACCGGCCATGGCGGAAGCTACTGAACTCGATGCTGTAACAGGATCCACACCGGTAAATACCACTATTATTGTTCCCAGGATAAATAGAAACAGGTAGAGGACAACAAATGACAGTATTGATATATTCGTGTTCTCAGAAACACTGGTTCCATTTAATTTCATGAAAGTGATTGATTTGGGATGGTTGAGTTTTATAAATGCACTCTTAATATTTTTTAAGACAATCAAATGTCTGGCCATCCTGATTCCTCCACTCGACGATCCGGTACTTCCGCCTGCGAACATAAGCAGAAATAAGAGCAATGTAGCCGCACCGGGCCATAGAATAAAATCCGCAGAGGCGAATCCTGTGCATGAGATTATTGAGACTACCTGAAAGTATCCTTCCCTGACGGACTCCTCAAAAGATTTTTCTGAGTTTAACAGGAGAAGACTGGTTGCGATGGCACCTGAAATAATAACTACACCAATGTAGAACCAGAGTTCCTCATTCTGTTTTACTTTTTTAAAATTGAATTTTAAGATGTAGTAATATATAACCTGACTTGTGCCTGCAAAAAACATAAAGAACAATACGATGTACTGACTATAGGATGAGAAGTGCATTAAACTTGTGTTTTTAGTCGAAAAGCTTCCTGTTGCAACTGTTCCGAATGAGTGACAGACACTATCGAACAGGTTCATATCCCCAAAATTTAGCAGGAATATCTCTGCAAGTGTTAATCCAAGATAGATAAACAAAACCCTGAAGCCTATTGCTTTGGTTTTCGGGTGAATTTTTTCCTTTAAAGATGATTCAAGACTGAAAAGCTGGTAACCCGTCACACGAAGTGAAGGTAAAACAATGATTACCAGCAGGATTATCCCGATGCCGCCTATCCAGTGTGTGAGACTTCTCCAGAAGAGGATAGAATGGGGAAGACCCTCGACATTTGTAATAATTGAGGATCCTGTAGTTGAAAATCCTGAGGTTGATTCAAAGAATGCATTAATAAATGTCGGGATTGTACCGCTTAGAAGATATGGCAGGGTACCCAGTATTGAAAAAAGTATCCAGGATATGGTTACAGCCAGATATCCGTCCCTGTTGCTTAATTTATCAGTCGTAGCTTTGGCGGATATCAGATAGAATAATGATGAAATAAAAAAGGTTATGGCAGCTGACCAGTAAAATGGAGAAGCAGGTTCATCATATAAATATACCACCGGAAGGCAGAACAGAAATGAAATTGTCTCAATAACCAGAATTGTGCTGAGGATACGGAGAATCTGCAGTGGATTAATAAGCTTCATGATAAGTTTCCTGAAATATCAGGATACAAATATATACAGATTTAGCAATGTTCAGACTTCGTTGTATAAGTTACTTCCCTGCAGAGTCAGAGCATGATAAAAGTCCATTGAAGCTTCATTTTTATATCTTATATTTGGGCTGGATTATCAGGTGATAAAGAAAATGTGTTTTATAGCTTAATATCATGGTAATTATTTATTTTATTTTTTGTTAATCTGTTAATTATAATCATCTTATGGGAAAAGTTCTTGTAATAGGAGCGGGGGGAGTCGGAACTGTTGTAGTTCATAAAATGGCCTCCTTACCGGAAGTATTTACAGAAATCTTACTGGCCAGCCGGACAAAATCAAAATGTGATGTAATTGCATCGAAAATAGGGAAGGATAATGTAAAAACAGCTCAGGTTGATGCCGATAATGTCCCACAGCTTGTTAAACTCATAAGATCATTTAATCCGGATATTGTTGTCAACGTTGCATTGCCTTATCAGGATCTTCATATTATGGATGCATGTCTCGAAACAGGTGTGGCTTATCTCGATACTGCAAATTATGAGCCTCTTGAAGAAGCAAAATATGAATACAGCTGGCAGTGGGCGTACCAGGAACGTTATAAAAAAGCGGGAATAACAGCAATTCTTGGCTGCGGATTCGATCCGGGTGTCACATCCATCTACACTGCATATGCTGCAAAACATCATTTTGATGAAATGCATTATCTCGATATAGTTGATTGCAACGCAGGTGATCATGGAAAAGCTTTTGCAACCAACTTTAACCCTGAGATCAATATCAGAGAAGTAACACAGAAAGGTAAGTACTGGGAAAATGGCAAATGGGTTGTCACAAAACCTCATGAGATCCATAAACCTCTGAACTATCCCGAAATAGGGCCAAAGGAATCTTATGTGATCTATCATGAGGAGCTTGAGTCGCTTGTTAAAAATTACCCCACTCTTAAACGGGCACGATTCTGGATGACTTTCGGGCTGGAATATCTGACGCATCTCCGTGTAATACAGAATATCGGAATGGCTGGTATTGAGCCAATTATGTTTGAGGGAAGAGAGATTATTCCAATCCAATTCCTTAAAGCTGTTCTTCCTGATCCCGGTGAACTTGGAGAAAACTATACAGGTCATACTTCAATCGGATGCCGCATAAAAGGAATTAAAGACGGTAAGGAAAAAACCTATTATGTCTATAATAATTGCAGTCACGTGGCTGCATACAAGGAAACCGGAGCCCAGGGGGTAAGCTATACTACCGGAGTGCCGGCTGCAATTGGAGCAATGATGTATCTTAAAGGAATCTGGAAGAAGCCCGGAGTCTTCAATGTGGAGGAGTTTGATCCCGATCCGTTCATGGCTGAACTGAACAGACTCGGTCTTCCCTGGGTGGAACTGCATAATGTTGATCTGGAGCTATAATATCGGCGTAACGGCACAAATGCAAATTGCTACTGCTAAACGAAGTTTATAACTTCGCATTTATTAAAATGTAGTCGCTGCTAAGCGAAGTTTATAACTTCGCTTTTATTACGATGTAGTCTCAGACTACATTATTAACTACGACGAAGTCAGAGACTTCGCCGGGCCATATGAAAAATGAAAGAAATTTAATTATCCCAATGTCAATAGATTACAGTACATTGCCTTCCCCTTGTTACGTTATCGACGAAGAACGATTCCGAAAGAATCTTTCATTAATCAAAAATGTATCTGCTGAATCAGGAGCAGAAATTATTCTGGCATTTAAAGGATTTGCCATGTGGGGCGTATTTCCGGTTTTAATGGAGTATGTTTCAGGTGCCGCGGCCAGCTCTGTCGATGAGGCCAGACTGTGCTTTGAACAGATCGTTTCACCAGCCCATACCTACTCTCCAGTCTATAAAGACACTGATTTTCAATTAATTCTGAAGTATAGTTCTCATGTTACTTTTAATTCCCTGGCACAGTATAATAAATTTTCGAATGAATTAAAAAAATATTCGAAAAAAGTTTCCCCAGGATTAAGAATTAATCCTGAATTCTCGGAAGTCAGTCACGGATTGTATAATCCATGTTCTCCCGGTTCGAGGCTTGGAATAATTGCTGAAGATCTTAAGGATGGATTACCGGAAGGAATTGAAGGACTTCATTTCCATGTTCTTTTTGAATCAGACTCATACGCCCTTGAGAAAATCCTTGAGATTGTTGAAGCAAAATTCGGAAAATACTTCCGGCAGCTTAAATGGATAAACATGGGCGGAGGACACCTTATGACAAGGAAAGATTATGATACTAAACATCTTATCAAAATTCTGAAAAAATTCCGCGAGAAATCAGGTCTTCATGTCATTCTTGAACCGGGAAGTGCTTTTGCATGGGAGACCGGGGAACTGGTATCTACAGTTGAAGATGTTGTGGTAAATCAGGGTATTAAAACCGCAATTCTTGATGTCTCTTTTACAGCTCATATGCCCGATTGCCTTGAGATGCCATATAAACCAAAAATAATCGGGGGAATTGACCCTTTTGAAGGGAAACCAACATACAGAATAGGAGGGAACTCCTGTCTTTCAGGCGATGTGATGGGCGACTGGTCATTTGAAAATGAATTAAAACCCGGCGATAGGATTGTCTTTCAGGATATGATCCATTACACAATGGTGAAAACCACCACTTTCAACGGTGTTCACCACCCCTCCATCGGCATCTGGACGCTGGACGGAAAATTCAAATTAATTAAGGAATTCGGTTACAAGGATTATAAGAATCGGTTGTCTTAAAGACTTGCAGTCTTGCAGTCTTGCTGTCTTCCGGTCTTATGGACTTATGGTACTGCCTCTTTCCTCCTGACTTTTTCAGTCTTCGGACTTCGGACTTCGGACTTCGGACTACCTCTACTTCTTCCTGTTAATAGTAATATCTGTAACAAACAACTTATCAGTCACAATCACTGCATTCACAATCTTTTCTGCCACTTCTGAAGGATCCATAAAACCTGTTATATCACGATTCTGACCAGGGATCTTCCAGAAATCAGTTCGCATACCTCCGGGATAAACGGCTATGATATTGCGTTTTGTGCCTTTGAGCTCGGTCCTCAGTGCTTCTGTGTATCCTCTGGCTCCCCATTTTGCAGCACAGTAAATCGTTTCCTCAGCCCTGCCAAAAAGTGCCGAAGTCGACATGATATTAACAATGGTCATTTCATTCTCCTCCGGTGTTATTTGAAGTACTTCGGAGGTAAGCAGGATCATCCCTTTAATATTGGCTTCAAAGACCTGGTCAATTAAGGCAGAAGTCGATTTGTCGGCTTTAATGAAAAGTCCCATACCGGCATTATTGAAAAGATATTCAACTGTTAACTTCTTTTCTTTAAGATAATTACTTACAAGATGGACATCCGTCTCTTTTCCAATATTACACACTAAACCATCGGCCACGCAGTTGATGGCTTCCTCTTTTAATTGGTTCAGAGAAGATTTCATTTTATCTTCAGACCTGCCAAGAATTAATACATTTTTGCTTGATTTCACGAGTAGTTTGGCAATTTCAAAGCCAAGTCCACTCGTTCCGCCACTTACTACTGATATTTTTCCCATCTGTGAATTTTTCTCAAATATATCCATAATACCGAAAAACACTGCCAGAGAGTTTTCATAAAGATTAAATGACATATATTACAAGCATACAATTCGGTTCATTCAGATTATTGGAAGTAGCTTTGCTTTTATTACTTTTGCGACTCAATTTCTGAGTATGCACAAAAGCAGAGTAAAAACATGGGCACATCTTTCCCTGTTGGCAGCCAACATAATCTATGGGATGAATTATTCCATTGCCAAATCTGTGATGCCGGATTCAATTAAACCACTTGCACTTGTTTCACTCAGAACAGTTTCCGCAGCAGCATTATTCTGGATTACTAGCCTTTTCATGCCTAAAGAAACTGTAAGCAAAAAAGAGCTGTTATATCTTTTTGGTTGTTCTTTCTTCGGTATGGTAATAAATCAGGTTCTGTTCCTGGTAGGCCTTGATTATACCTCTCCAGTAAACTCTTCGATAATAATTTCCACCAATCCCATATTCGCATTTGTATTTGCTGCTTTAATTTTAAGGGAAAACATAACCCTTCTGAAGGGAATAGGACTCGCAATAGGACTATCAGGAGTAATGATTTTAATTCTTCAGAATGGTACTCCGGATATAAACAGCAATACTTTTCTTGGAGATATTTATACCCTGGTGAATACAATCAGCTGGGCCTTTTATACTGTCATTATTAAGAAGATGGTAGAAAAGTATCACCCTGTTACTGTAATGAAATGGACATTCCTCTTCGCTATGCTTACCACGGTTCCATTGGGATATAATCAATGGAGCACAATGGATTGGACCGCAATATCTCTCAGAGGTTGGATGGGTATAGGATTTGTGGTAGTATTCGCCACATATGTCGGTTACCTCCTTATTTCTTTCGGATTGCGAAGACTGAGTCCTACTATTGTAAGTACATACACATATATCAATCCGATAATTGCTGCTTACCTCGCTACAATCATGGGTCAGGACCGGATCAGCTTCGTAATGGTTATCTCTGCTTTACTCATTTTTGCCGGCGTCTTTGTGGTCAGCCTGCAAAAGAACAGCGACTCACGACTCAAGGCAAACGACTCACAGCCCTAAAATGAAAAAAAGAAGATTGGCTTTTTTATTTTTCATTCAACTCTTTGCCTGCTATTTACACGCGGATGATGGATATAGACGTAACCTGAATGTTGATGTGCTTCATTATGAATTTGCAATTTCTCTGAATGATTCAACAAACAGAATTGAGGGAAAGACTTTGATAGCTGTGAAGTTTCTTCATCCTGTTGATTCAATCTCATTTGACCTGCACACGGTAAACAGCCAGGGCAGGGGAATGAATGTAACTGATGTTTCAATTGATTCAAAACCAGTTAAATGGAACCATAATAATGATGAATTAAACATATTTTTCCCGGGCAGGATAAATAATGAAGATACATTGAATTTTGAGATAGTTTATGAAGGGATACCTGCTGACGGACTGATAATTTCAAAGAATAAATTCGGAAACCGGACATTCTTTGCCGACCACTGGCCCGACAGGGCACATAATTACCTGCCCTGTATCGACCATCCTTATGATAAGGCATCAGTGGATTTTATTATCACAGCTCCATCAAAGTATAAAGTAGTTGCGAGTGGTATAATGGTAGATATACCATCCTCTGAGGCAGAATTTACAACTACTCACTGGCATGAATCTGTTCCGCTTTCTACCAAAATAATGGCATTCGGCGTTGCAGATTTCTCAGTACAAAATGCAGGAACTGTAAGTAATATTGAGGTGTCTTCATGGGTATTCCCTGAGAACAGAAATGAAGGATTTTCAGATTATTCTGTTGCAGTCAGGCCTCTTGAATATTATATCAGTTTAATTGGAGAATACCCTTTTAAAAAGCTTGCTAATGTACAGTCTAAAACTATTTATGGGGGGCTCGAAAATGCTGGTACAATCTTCTATTCCGAAAACTCGGTTACAGGAACAGGAAGAGCTGAAGGTCTGATCGCTCATGAAATTGCCCATCAGTGGTTTGGCGATTGTGTAACTGAAGCCGACTGGCATCATATCTGGCTTAGTGAAGGTTTTGCAACATATCTAACATCTCTTTATTTTGAAAAGTCTCAGGGAAAAGAGAGACTTGTGAAAGATATGATCTCTGCCAGAATCAGGGTACTTAAATACTCTGAAACAAGGAAAATGCCTGTTATCGACACAACTGTTACAACCTATATGGATCTGCTCAATGCCAATTCATACCAGAAAGGAGCATGGGTACTTCATATGCTGAGGAATGAACTTGGTGATGATCTGTTTATCGAAGGTCTCCGTCTTTTTTATAAACGTTACTACAATTCAAACGTTAATACTGATGGTCTTCAGAAGGTTATGGAAGAAGTAAGTGTGAGGAGTCTGGATTCTTTTTTTGAGCAATGGTTATACTACGCCGGCGAACCGGAACTTATTATTACAAGTAAAAAGCTGAAAAAGAAGAAAACTGAAATTACGATTGAACAGAAACAGGACTCGCTTTTCAAATTTAATCTGGAGCTATTGATTAAAAAGCCATCTGGTGATATAATTGAGAAAATTGCAGTAAATGAGCGGGTTACAAAAATCCATGTAAATGCCGGAAATATTACTGAGATAATTCCCGATCCAGGTGTAAAGCTTCTATTCAGTCAGAAAAATTAGTAAAATCCGGATCTATTCGTCTTTTGCCTTTAGCCAGTCGCCTGTCGCCTGTTGCCTGTCGCCTGTTGCCTGTCGCCTGTCGCCTGTCGCCTTCCCGATAGCTATCGGGAGCCTGTCGCCTATTTATCTATCACCCCCGACCCTATCACTTCATCATTTTCGTACCATGCTGCAAACTGACCCGGAGCGATTCCTCGTTGCAGTTCGTTAAAAATGATATACATTCCGTTATCCCGGCAGTAAAGGCTTGCTTTCTCCAATGGCTGACGATACCTTATTCTAACCAAATATTCCCGCTTATCACCGGTTTTCATCTGAAGATCGGTCCTGATCCAGTGAATTTCGTCCTTCCTTATAAACAGTCCTTTCCGGTTTAGTCCCGGATGTTCATGTCCTTCACCAACATATACAATATTATTCACAACATCGGTCGAAATAACGAATAGAGCCTCTTTATGTCCACCGACATTCATTCCTTTCCTCTGACCAATGGTAAAAAAGTGCGCTCCATTATGTTGTCCGATAACTTTACCATCTGATGAACGATATATGACGGGATCCGTTATTTCTGTTAATAATTCTTCTGAGACATCATCCTCAAATCCTTTTTCAAATGCTTTAATGATTTCAACAATGTCACCCTTCTTAGCTTCCAGCTTCTGCTGCAGGAAAGTTGGAAGATGTACTTTTCCGACAAAACAGATCCCCTGGGAATCTTTACGTTGCGCGGTTGCAAGTCCGAGTTTTTCCGCTATTTCCCTTACCTCTGGTTTTTTAAGAGCGCCAACAGGAAACAATGCAGCTGAAAGTTGTTCCTG
Source organism: Bacteroidales bacterium (assembly GCA_031396165.1). GTDB lineage: Bacteria > Bacteroidota > Bacteroidia > Bacteroidales > VadinHA17 > LD21. The sequence goes on from JANNKF010000288.1 coordinate 10,704, forward strand.
GCTCACCTGGCATAAAAAATAGCTTTGATCTTTATTGGAATCCAGGCCGACCATAAGTCTGTGAATAAGTGTACCATTAACACTTATTGTTTCTTTTCTGCAATAATGACCTGTAGCTACAAAATCACCTCCAAGCTTTTTTGCTTCATCGGCAAATGAATCGAATTTTATTTCCCTGTTACAAAGCACATCGGGATTAGGTGTTCTTCCTTTTTCATATTCTGCAAACATGTAATCAACTACTCTCTTACGATAAGGTTCACTCAGATCTACCTGATGAAACGGTATGCCGAGTTTCTTCGCAACCATCTCCGCAAACATCAGGTCATCCTCCCAATGGCATTCGCTCTGGATCAGACCAGTAGTATCGTGCCAGTTCTTCATAAAAAGACCGATAACATCATAGCCCTGTTCTTTAAGAACCCATGCCGCCACACTCGAATCTACACCTCCGGAAAGTCCGATGACTACTCTTTTTTTCACCCGGCAAATATAATAAAAAGAAAGGGAAGGGGAGAAGTGTCCACCTTCTCCTTTGCTCGGCGAAGTCTCCGACTTCGCCGTAGATAGAATGTAGTTTCATACTATAAAGCAATAAAGCGAAGTCAGGAGACTTCGCTTAGCTAAGGTTCACCTTCTTTTGCTCGGCGAAGTCTCTGACTTCGTCGTAGATAGAATGTAATTTCATACTATAAAGCAATAAAGCGAAG
>JANNKF010000293.1:0-2156 GCA_031396165.1 Bacteroidales bacterium
GATGTGAAGATGTGAGGATGTGGGGATGCAGATTCCGATGGACAATTTTCTACTGATAAGTGACTTGGTAAATTCTACTTTATAACTTAGCGCAGCTATCTCACGACCGATGGGAGTAAATGCAAAAGTCAAAAGTCGGTATGAATTAGTATAGGAATACTTGAAATGATACCAGGTTATACTGTTCATCAAACTTTATTCTAAACTATGCCATATCACAAAAAGAGACTCCCTGATCTGGTTTATCACTTGCTCAAAATCAAGACGAAGATTGAGATGGTTCTTTTTTAGAAAAGTATTCCACTGCCTTATACGATTGGGATCAGTGGAAAAAGCATGGGCAAAAAGTGCATGGTTATGAGTATAAGTCGTGTTGCGGTTTTGGAAGGTTCTGCGTATTGCTTCTGAAAGATGTGCCGGATTGAGTTGCTGTGTGGTAAGGATCTGATACACATCATAAAAGTCTTTCATCCGGCTATTGGCCGTAGAGAGGTCAATCATGGCTTCAAATTTTTCTGCTACTACTGTTTCGAGAGAATAAGCCTGGATAACCGGAATTCCGGATTCCGGTAATAGCGTTGGGTAGTTTAGTTGCACTGCAGCTGGGATGACGACATCGCCAAAGCCTATGTCTACCTGGATACGTTGACGGATGGTATCCAGGCTCGCATTTACAAAGAGCCGGATGCCTGGATAATCGGCCTGACTTGCAATTTCTTCGGCAACAATTGAATCCTGATCAAATAATACGGCATCCTGCGGATAATTCAATGAGCAAATCTCCCGGAATGCTGAAATAATGGATTTTACTTCATTGGGGATATTAGTTCCAAGAAAGTCTATGTCCAATGTAGGGCGTGTTTGTTCCCTGCCATAAAAATAGAGGAGCACTCCGCCTTTCAGGCAAAAGTTATTGGCATAATATGACATTGAGACACGATATAACAATCGCTCTTGCAGGTACCGGATAATTACAAGCTGTAATGTGAGATTTTCTTTCTTTGCGATATTCAGTAAGCGTACACGAATAGATTTCCCGTTATCTGTCATAGTATTACCTGTAGGAGTTGATTCAATGTATTTGAAACCCTGAGTTCGGCGGCGTATTTTAGCAGTATGTCGATGTTCTTTTCTTTACGCAGGACATAATTACGCAGAATTTCACTCATCATGTCAGCTCCGATTTTGTTACGGAATTTGACAGCATCGCAAACAGATCTTTCGAGGTCATATATTCTGACCTGCGAATTATCTATTTCTTTCAATGTTTTACCGAGATCGAAAGTCAAATTGCTACTATAATATAGCTTTACCGGAGGGTAGGCAGGCAACACAATCTTCACTGATCGTAGGATCGCCATATGGTATTCGGCAGATATATGCGTAGTAAGACCGTAATACGACCATGCGGTAAACATGCAAAATATGCCTGCAGGTATTAATTTTGCTACTTCTGCTTCCTGGTAAATATGAGATGAATCGTTCAGACGGAAAAGACCACGTTTCACCCTGCTTATAATTCCTTCATTTATAAGCTGACGAAGGTGATATTTTTCAGCAGCCGATAACGAATCGGCAGTTCGAAGGTATCCTCCATTTTGTTCAAATCGGGAAAGGAGTGAATGACGCATCAATTAGTATTTTTAACCAAAAGTACTGCATATTTTAATGTTTGCAGTAGATTTGATTAAAATATATTAGATTATAACTCTTTCCGACCAGGTGTATTCGATCGAAATGGCCAAATATCATAAATATGTTGTTTATTTAATACATTTTGACACTTTTATTGTTAATTCACAACAAATATGCAATCCGTAAAGCAAATCCTACTTCCAATGTTTCATTGATGGATACTGTTTTTAATAGCTTGTGTCCTGCGCCGCCGCGCATCAACTGTCAAAAGAACAAAAAAGATGAAAGCAATCGTATATACACAATATGGCCCCCCGGAAGTTGCCAGATTAATGGAGGTTGCTCAGCCAATACCAAAAGACAGCGAAATATTGATTAAGGTCTGTGCATCTACTGTAAACCGGACAGACGCCGGTTTTCGAAGTGCCAATTATTTTATTTCCCGGTTTTGGAGCGGACTCTTACGACCCAAATATCAGATATTAGGTTGTGAGTTTGCCGGTATCATTGAGGAAATTGGG
>JANNKF010000304.1:0-10458 GCA_031396165.1 Bacteroidales bacterium
GGAAACCGTTGGGGCTATTTTCCCTCCTTTGCAGCTGCATGGAAAATTAATGAAGAGGAATTCATGAAAGACATACCATGGATATCTTCTCTAAAACTACGGGTAAACTGGGGTATTGTCGGAAATGATGCCATCGGAGCATACCAGTATATGGCTAATCTTTACACAGGGGGTAAAAATAACGTCCGTTATCCTTTCGGAACCAGCGTTACAGCTTTTGATCCGACAGGAATATATGGGACAGGTTTTACCAACGATTTGACTCAGTTGCAGAAAGGGGTTACTGTTAATTCGCTTCCCACCACTGATATCAGATGGGAAGAAACACGTACAGCTGGTTTTGGGATTGACGCAAGCTTCCTGACTAATAAACTTAACCTGACATTTGATTATTATTCGAAGCTGACAAGTGATATTTTAATTGCGGTTCCACTGGCATACTCTACCGGGATCTACTCTTCCACTATCTCTAATGCGGCTTCAGTTTCTAACCGTGGAATTGAGATGCAATTAACATGGAAAGATCAGATCGCAGATTTTGGATACTCTGTCTCTGGCAATGTTTCTTACAACAAAAATAATGTTGAATCGCTGGGTGCCGGCGAACCTATTCAGGGTGGGAGCCATCAGGGAGTAGGAGGGTTCACCACTCGTACTGAAATTGGTTATCCTATCGGTTATTTTTTTGGCAGGAAAACAGATGGTATCCTCATTACCGCAGCTGACGCGCTGGCATACAACACTCAATTCGGAACCACTCTTTCTGCAGGTGACATGAAGTATAAAGACCTGAATGAAGATGGAAAAATCGATGACAACGACCGGGCTTATCTTGGAGACGGGATGCCCAAATGGATATTAGGTATGAATATGGACCTGAATTACAAGGGTTTTGACTTCCGTGCTAATACATACGGTTCGGTGGGAGCCAAGATCTATTTTGTAGAAAAATCCTGGTATGAGAACATGAATAACGCACGTAATCATACAGTTGCTGTTCTGAACCGCTGGAAATATGATGGAGATACTGAAGCCACACTACCCCGCGCTGACATAGATGCACCGGCTCAGAATTATATTGGATCAGATCGCTGGATCGAAGATGGTTCCTATCTACGTATGAAATCAGTAACTCTGGGATATACTATCCCTGCACATACTCTAAGCAATTTCGGAGGAGGCTTGATTTCAACCATGCGGATATATTTAACTTCGGAAAATCTGTTTACAGTCAGTAAATTCTCTGGCTTTAATCCGGAAGTCAGAAGTTCGGGTGTAACAACCCGTAACCTGGAAACTACTCTGACAACTCCTGTTCCCAAGACCTATGTGTTTGGTATTCAACTCTCTTTTTAATACAATTTATTTATAAAAATTATGAAGTGTATGAAAAAAATAATTCTTTTAACAGCCATACTCGGTTTCCTCGGCACATCGTCGTGTGATACTGGTTTTTTGGACCTGCCAAACCCATCTGCCTATAGTTCTGATACCTATTTTGAGGGAGCAACAGCAGTAACTTACAAAGGTCTGACTACCTCAATTTATTCCGGACTTCTTCACCAGGGGCTTTTTGCCCGGGACTGGTATTTTTATCTCGATATGCTTGGCAATGAGGTAGAACCTTCCAATGCTATGTTAGGTGAGAACAGGGTTATGTGTAATTATTCCTATCAGCCTGACAATGGATATCTTACCCTCTTGTGGCAGTATCTCTACCAGGTACAGCACCGTTCAAATTTTGCCCTTTCAATTATGAATACCTGGAACCCTGTCAGTGCTGCAGAACAAACCCAAAAAGATTATTTCACCGGAGAATCCAAATTCTTTCAGGGCTTTATTTATTATCATCTCGCAGCTTTATATGGCGGCGTTCCACTCTATAAAACTTATGAGGAAGTACTGGCTAATAAAATGCAGGCAAGGAGTACAAGAGCACAGGTCTATCAGTATGCTGAAGATCGACTTATTGAAGCTGCTGATCTTTTGCCGGATCGTTGGCCGTCCTTAGACAACGGACGCGCTACAAAGTGGGCAGCAAAAGCCTATCTGGCCCAATTGTATATTCAAACCAACAGATATAATGATGCAATTCCTGTGCTCGAAGAAATTATCGCAAATGGCGGTTTTTCTGCATGGGCTGGACTTAATGGCTTTCACAGACAATTCCAGAAAGAAAACCGTAATAGTCCTGAAACCATTTTTGATATCAAATATGCCTGGTACGGAACAGCAAATGCAAACAAACACTATGAGTGGGGCTATTTTGAAGGAAGCGGTTCTAACATGGCCTCACATACCGGCCGTGCTATCGAATATGGAGACAAAGACTGGTCAAACTGCTACATGACTTTCAATGCGGTTCATAAATTTAAATATGATATTAACTCAGTGACCGGTTATATTGATCCGCGTGCTTCCGAAACCTTTTATGGCGATGGCAATGCAACTTTGGGCTTTTACGGAGGAGATACAAAACGGTTCGGACCAAAATCAGCGCCTGTAACCAACGGCGAAGATTTTTCTTTTTCAGCCGGAACTTTTTTCTGGAGATGGAAAAAATACCAGAACTATGAGTATCAGGTAATGCAGGACAACAACTCAGAAATCAGCTGTCAGTTAATGCGTCTGAATGGCATTCGTCTTATGCTGGCAGAAAGTTACATTCTGAGTACGGCCCCACAGTATAGCAAAGCATTGGTTCAGATCAATCTGGTTCGTTCAAGAGCAGGTGCTGTTGAATATATTGCTATTCCTTCTGATAAAACAGGAGCAATGGATCTTCTGATGCGGGAAAGATCGTTGGAACAAACCGGAGAACAGGTTCGCTGGTTTGATCTGATTCGCTGGGATGCTGCAGGGGTTATCAATATGAAGACCCAGATCAATGCTGAAAAGATTACCGTAAACGGGAAACCTGATTATGCTAATTTCGATGATAAGCACAGGTTGCTTCCAATTCCACAAACCGAGAGAGACGTTAACAAGAACTGTATTGCACCTGATGGTTGGAACGGCTCGGCATCTCTCTGAGTAAACGTAAATTCAAAAACTAAAAGAAAATGAAAAAAAATATGATAAAATTGATGCCACTCTTTTTTTCTGTTTGTTTCTCCCTGTTAATCGGGTGCAAAGAGATGAAGATAAAAGATGCAAATGCTGACTTCATAGCGATTTCGGTTGATGCTGCAGGAACTGATGCAGAAACAGTATCACCCGGAAGTAACCTGAACGCTCAACTCATAGGAGGTGTTGCGATCGTGCGTGTTGAGTTCACCGGCACTGGACAAAACAAATCTATATGGTGGGGAACGAACTATAATGCTTTGGATGCAACCCAGGAAGTTGCTCCAAAAAACTACTTCACGAGTTATGATGAATATCTGGCGGGGAATCCGGCTCACGATGGTGCACTGTTCAACAAGTATAATGTATCGCGGTTCCGTTACCTGGTACCGGGTACATACACCATTTATGTTATCGCTTCCAATTGGCAGGAAGGGAATGGAACCGGTGTAGTTCGGGACATAAAGACTGTCACGGTCACAATTACAAATTAGATCTGATTACTTGATCTGATGATAGATATGCAGGGGTTTCCCATAATAGGGAAGCCCTTTTTTTTCACCGGCTCTCATCCCTGATCTGCACTCTTCGGATCTTGCCACTTATTGTCTTGGGCAGTTCGGTAACAAATTCCACAATACGCGGATATTTGTATGGAGCCGTTACCCGTTTAACATGTTCCTGAAGCTCTTTTGCAAGCTCATCGCTGGGCTGGTAGTTTTTCGAAGGGACAATGGTCGCCTTTACGATCTGACCCCTGTCAGGATCGGGAACAGCAGTTATTGCACATTCGAGTACCGCAGGATGTTCCATCAGCGCACTTTCAACTTCAAACGGACCTATCCTGTAACCAGAACTTTTTATAACATCATCGGCCCGTCCGACGAACCAGTAATAGCCATCCTCGTCGCGCCAGGCCATATCGCCTGTTCTGTAAATACCATTGGACCAGACCTTTCCTGTAAGCTCATCATCGCGGTAATAGCCGCTAAACATACCCGTTGGTTTACCTTTATCTGTACGGATGATAATCTCGCCTTCATTTCCGGCTTCGCATTGATTACCATCCTCATCAACTATTTCAATGTCATAGCCGGGAGATGGTTTTCCCATTGAACCTGGTTTCGGGGCCATCCAGGGATAGGTAGCCACAGCTACGGTACATTCAGTCTGACCATAACCCTCCATCAGTTTTATGCCTGTCTGATCGAAGAATTGTTTATACACTTCCGGATTTAAAGGTTCACCGGCAACAACACAATATTTCAGTTGGCTTAAATCATATTTTGTCAGATCTTCCTTTATTAGAAACCTGTAGATTGTAGGAGGGGCGCAGAAAGTTACAACTTTGTATTTTTCAATAACTTCCATAAGATTTTTGGGAACAAACTTATCATAGTCATAAGTCATCACAGCGCTTCCCGATAGCCATTGTCCGTAGATCTTGCCCCAGGCCGATTTTGCCCATCCGGTGTCGGCTACTGTGAAATGGAGACCATCATCCTGAACATTCTGCCAGTATTTTGCTGTAAGTATATGTCCGAGAGGGTATATGAAATTGTGATTCACCATTTTAGGCATGCCTGTTGTGCCCGAAGTAAAATAGAGCAGCATAATATCATTGTTCGAGGTGGCTGCATCCTTTACAGGTCTGACAAATTTTTCAGTGATATTTTCGATACCCTCAGAAAAATTGAGCCATCCCTCTCTGTTTTCTCCTATCAGCGCTTTCTGTTTCAGCGTTGGCGACTTGCTCTCTGCCTCTTCCACATGAAGTATTACCTCAGGATCGGGAACGCTCACGATCATTTTGATATCAGCAGCATTATTCCTGTAAATAATATCTTTTGATGAAAGCAGATGTGTTGCCGGAATCGTAATTGCACCGATTTTATTCAAAGCCAGGGTGCAGAACCAGAATTCGTACCGTCTTTTGAGTATAAGCATTACGGGATCGCCCTTTGCGATCCCTGCAGAAGTGAAAAAGTTAGCGGCTTTATCGCTAAAATGCTTCATCTGACCGAAGGTGAATGTTGCTTCATTGCCTTTGTCATCGCACCATACCATCGCCGTTTTGTTGGGTGTCTTCAGGGCAATTTCATCAACAACATCATAGGCAAAGTTGAAATTTTCAGGAATTTTTATTTCAAACCCCGCCTTAAATTCATCGTATGAATCAAACTCTGTCTGTCTGAGATATTTTTCGAGTATCATTAGTGCGTTCCTTTTGCTGTTTATAAAACTATTGCCAGAAATTTAACCTGTTCATTATTAAGGGCTTTCATTGCATGCCTGTAGCCTGAATTAAAATATATTGAGTCGCCCTCATTAAGAGTGACCTCGTGTTCATCGATTATGATCATCATAGTACCTTTTAACACATAGTTGAATTCCTGTCCGGGATGAGAATTGAATTCAAGAAGCCTGTTTTCAGAATCAGGATCGATTGTAACCATGAAGGGTTCAGCCTTTTTCTGAATAAAATTATAAGCCAGACTCTCATATTTATATTGCTTTCTCCGTTCCAGTTTTAATCCTTTAGAACTCCTCACTATCCCATAAATTTTCAATCTCGGGTTATCGCCGCCAAGCATAACGGAGAGCTCTATATTGAACAGCTCGGAGATTTTAAATATGATTCCGACAGGGATATCGGTTGTCCCGCTCTCATACTTAATATAAGTATCAGCCCCGATCCCCAGCTTTGTTGCCAGGGTCTCAGCTGAGATCCCGGAGATCTCACGGATCTCTTTTATTCTTTCAGCGATCTGCTTTATCTGTTCGGTCATAATAGAGTGTTTTGGAGTTCAATATTACAAAAAATACTTTTCCGATTGAGTTTTTATCACTTCTTTACATGTGTATCGGAAATCCCGGAGGCTTTTTTATCTGTCCTGATCTATATCTGTTCTGTTTGCTGTAAGTCTTCGCTAAACTGCTGATATTATTTTCAATAATCGAATAAATTGTAATGTAATAATATTCAGCAAATTGATCTAACTTGAATTATTCATAAACTTAGTTAAGATGCTCTATTCCTTTGTGTAATTTTTTGCTGTACTTTGTGTTCCCTCGTGGTAAAAAAAAGCTTAACCACACACCTGCCTGCCGGTAGGCAGGGGCGCACTAAGGATTACACAAAGGTTAACAAAGGTTTATAAATAAAGCAGGCTAAATAATTGTATATAATGAAATTAGGAGAATTAATAAAAGATAGTTCCTGGTTGAGTGTTGAGATTGTCTTTTCCAAAACTTATCCGGATCAAGTCACTTTTTTGGATAATTATGAGCTGGTTTTCAATCTGTTAAAAATATTGAAACCAAAATCCTCAAGTATTTATATTCTTATTAAAAACGAGATTGATGAGTTTGATAATGAGGAATATGTAGACATTTCCGGATACGACAGTTTAAGAGTTGCTACATCAGATAATCTAATTACAGAATCATTAGCATTGGAATTTACTCCCTGGACGAAGTGGCTCGGGATGAGTATCGATCAGGAATCCATAAAATCTTATTCTTCACTTGAGATCATTTGTCATTGCCTTCACGAAATGACATTCATTGGCTTTAATCAAAAAGAAATAGATGATGAATGGCAAAAAATTAAAAAAACAGCGGACGATATTAAACACATGACAACTGAGGAAAAAGAAAAAAACACAACGACATTGGAAGAATTGAAAAAGAAATATAAGTATAAAGACAAATAAAATAGAACACCAGCTAACATGATAACCATCTGAACGGAGTTCATCCGGGCGAATCTGTGGCATTTAAAGTCATTTGGACAGTTATATTGTTCCTGGAATCAGAATTTATCCATTGATGACCAGAATTCGTGTTTTGATAAGGAGAAAATGTAAATTATTTAACAGAAGTAATTATTTGTAAAGCGTGCAAATGGAAATGCTTTATCGGAATACTGGTCAGTATGAACCTGCTGGACTTTTTCTTTCCACAAAATGACAAAATATGAAAATGATGGGTTATCACTGAACAAATTAAGGTCAACCTGAGTTACTGGATTAGTTGACAATCAATTTTAAATTTTCTTTGAACAAACTTTAGAACTTATGCTTTTGGAACCAGATAAAAACAGATTTAATCTCAAGATATTAATTGTTGATGACAACTCTTCCATAAGGGTTATTTTGGGTGGCCTGCTAAGACCGTATAGCAGTGATATTATTTTTGCTGAAAATGGGAAAGAAGCTGTTACCGCAGTTGAGAATAACTCTGATTTAGATTTGATTTTAATGGATGTCTATATGCATAACATGGATGGTTTTGAAGCTACCAGGAGAATCCGACAATTAAACAAAGAAGTTATTATTTTTGTAATGACAGCTGCTTCACTATCTGAGTTAGTTGAAGATTTCTCAGGTACTATTATTAATGATTACTTTCCAAAGCCTTTCAACAAAGAATATCTTGATCAATTAATTGTTAAACATTTCAATAAAAAACAATTAGAGAGTTCATGAAAAAATTCAATCTATGGACCAGACAAATAAGAAAGATACCTCTGGACTAACTCTCACTCAAATTGCATGGGTGGTAAAAGATGTAGAGAATAAAAGCTTTACCGTTATTAGCAGCTTCGACACACCAATAGCTAAAATTGTGTTTTTCGACACACGAAAAGAGATTGGAGTTTTTACGGAAATAATGGGTATTACTAAAGAAGGTGAAAAGGCAGTTCAGGAAATGAAAATAGGATTGTCACAGCAGTGAATGGACTAATCCTATCACTTACACGACCTTACAACTTAATGCAGACAAAGATGAACTCAAAAATTCAAAAATATAACGATAGTCAAACAATTACTGACAAGGAAATTTGCGATAAGTTAGCAACGACAATTGACAGCCAGCTGACTGAAGCAGAAAGCAAAATCTGGCACGCGCATCCTGTTTGGTTTTTAGACGGTAATCCAATTGTCGGTTACAGCAAACAGAAAGCAGGCTGGCGTTTGATGTTTTGGAGCGGAGCGGGTTTTGAAGAAGAAAAATTAAATGTGACAGGCAAAAAATTTAAAGACGCTTCTATTTTCTACACTTCAGTTGAACAAATCAATACAAAAGACCTTAATCGTTGGCTGGAAAAATCAAGAGAAATCCAGTGGGATTACAAAAACATAGTAAAAAGAAAAGGACTTTTGATTTTGAGATAATATGGGAGATTAGTGTTAAATAATTAACAACGCTTGTAGTTTTACTTACCTTCGGTGAACTCATTTCCTTTGGTCAGCAGTCCGTGCAACTTTGTAATAAACCCACGGAGTCTGTGAGAGAAAAATACATCCCCTGCCCACTTAAAGTGACTTCACCTTTGAAAATGATTATTTGACGAAAATTAAAATTATGCCAAGATTGATTTTCATTACATCTGTTTTATGCATCCTGACACTGAACTTGCATACAGTTTTTGCACAGGACAATAAGAAGTATTTTACTATCACGATCATCGATAAAGAGACAGGCAGGGGTGTTCCTTTGGTGGAACTTAAAACCACCAATAATCTAAGCTATTACACAGACAATAATGGTATTATTGCATTTTTTGAACCAGGCCTTATGAATCAGGAAGTATACTTCTTTATTAAAAGTCATGGATATGATTATACTAAGGACGGATTTGGGTACAGTGGTAAATCATTAATGACAGTCTCCGGTGATAGTGCAGTAATCAAAATAGAGCGGATAAACCTTGCAGAAAGGCTTTACCGGATTACAGGCGAAGGGTTGTATAATAATGGCGAGCTTGTTGGATTCCATTCTCCGTTAAAACAACCTTTAATGAATGGAAAAGTAATGGGTCAGGATACTTTTATTGAAACTAAATATAATGGAAAAATCTACTGGTTCTGGGGTGACACTGGTAAACCATCCTATCCGCTTGGCAATTTTTCAACTTCGGGTGCCACATCTGAACTTCCCGGAAATGGTGGACTTGATCCAGGAATTGGAGTTGATCTGTCATATTTTGTTGATAATTCAGGATTCAGCAAAAAAATGTGTCCCGTGCCCGGTCCCGGACCGGTTTGGATTCACTGGCTCACAACAATAAAGGACTCAACAGGATCCGAGCGTCTTATTTGTTCATATACCCGGATTAAATCACTGAGCGAGAACCTGGAACAAGGTCTCGCTCTTTTCAATGACTCGTCAGAAATTTTTGAACCAATTGTTCGATTTGAGCTTAATTCCCCTTTTTTTCCTGATGGACAATCTTTCAGGACTACTGTAAACGGAGTGGAATATATCAATTTTGACTTTACCGTTCGTTCACCGGTCCGTGTCAGGGCTGACATGAACCATATCAAGAATTTATCATCCTATGAAGCATTTACCTGCCTGGAAGAAGGAAGCAGGTACGATTCAACAGCTGTCAGAATGGACCGCACAAAAAATGGGAAACTCATTTATGAATGGAAAGCTAATACGGAGCCACTTAATTTTGACAAAGAAAATATTCTATTAAAAAAAGGTGAATTAAATGCTGGGGAAACGTGGTTAAGCCTGCGTGATTTTTTGACCGGAGATCCCATCATATCTAAGTCAGGTTCAGTATTCTGGAATGAGTACCGACGGAAGTGGGTAATGGTCTTTGAACAGATCTATGGCACATCGTTCATGGGGGAGGTCTGGTATGCAGAAGGAGACACACCAACAGGACCATGGGTTTATGCCCGGAAAATAGTTACGCACGACAACTATACTTTTTATAATGTCGGGCAACACCCACTATTCGATCAGGATAATGGCCGGTTGATTTATTTTGAAGGCACTTACACTAACTTTTTTTCGGGGAATCCGGTTCAAACTCCCCGCTATGACTACAATCAGATTATGTACAGGCTTGACCTTAGTGATTCACAACTCTATCTGCCTTCTCCTGTATATAAGATAAAAGACAACAAAGCAAATTTTCGTTATCTGATGCGTGATGAAATTGATTCTTTAAATAAATGGGAACTAATGCAGGAAATACCTTTTTTTGCCATTGATGCGGACCGTGGATATGAGGGTCTGATCCCGGTTTATGCAGTAATGGAGAATGGAAAAACAAGGCTACAGGTAAAAACTCCGGATCATCCGGTTAAAGCTCTTTTTTATGGCATTCCTGAAACAAAAATTCCTGAAAGAACATTAAATGGAAAATGGGCAGGCAAAGTTGTTGAATTTTCCGGGCAGCATAACGTTAACAGCCTGCAACAGTTGTCGTCGCCTATGGTAGTGCCGCTTTATGAATTTGAGGATATGAATGGAGCTTTTTCCTATTCTGTAAAAAGTGAAATTATCGGATTCAAACGATCTGAAAAACCAGTTTGCATGGTGTGGAAGAATCCATCTTCTGTATTTGCCCTGGATTTCAAAGCGAAG
>JANNKF010000336.1:0-2494 GCA_031396165.1 Bacteroidales bacterium
GCCGATCCTGCACCACCGCTACCTGAGCGGCAGAAAATTTTTATATAGTCAACAAAATTTGATCCGGACATTATTTATTATTAGTACATATTTCAACAAACAAAACTGTTCAAGGTTCTATGTTCAAGGTTCTATGTTCAAGGTTCCAGGTAGTCAATGCCTAAATAACGTTGACCTTTTTAATACTTAAATTATCTCTTTTATTATAATGATGATTTACTGTTGATAACGGGAGATAACTTGCAGAGTTATTCTCGTTATCAATGGTATCTTTAAATGCTTTTGGTGTTAATTTACCCAATGCTTTGTGTGGTTTACCATTATTGTACATGTATACTGCCTTGTCTAACAGTTTCCTAAGTGATTTTATGTTTGTCGGGCCATATGGATAAAGATAGTTGTTTTTGATTACCCCATTTAGCCTCTCAGCATGTGCGTTTTCGTACACTTTTTCTTCTGTCATAGAGTTTCTCATTTCCAGACTCTTTGTGAGTGCTTTAAAGTCGTTGCAATAGTACTGACCGCCACCATCTGAATGTATTATAGATCCTTTTAAATTGATCTTACCACGTAGTGTAATTAACATAATTAGGGCAGGTAACGTTGTAGTCTCAGTTCGCAGATTATCGCTAACTGACCATCCGACTATTTCACGAGTGTAAAGATCCATAATTAAAGTAAGATAGTAGGTATCGGATCCGATATCATAGTAGGTTATGTCACTCACAAAAACCTGGTTGACACGTGTAACCCTAATATCCTTTATCATGTTCGGAAAACGAGTTACTCCAAGGCTGTTGGTTGTAACCCTGAAGTTCTTTAATCTCTTGATCCTGTAACCAGAGTCCATGCAAAAACGCTCAAACTGATCTCTTCCCATACAATGTGGCTGAAGCTTAAGATATATATCCCTGGCTGACATCCGTGGATGATCAATCCGGATCTCATTGATCAGCGGAATAAGCTGTTCCTGTTCTTCATATTTGTATTTCCTGCGACTTAGCATTTGATGAAAACTCTGTTTACTGATGTTTAATACTTCAAATAAACCACTTAACTTTTTTTGGTGCGTTTCCCGGTTGAAGTGGTACCAGACGAGAGTTTGGAACCTACTTTTTTTTTGATGTCAACATTATAAGTAGCCTCTGCTATCTCTATCATCTTGTCTGTAAACTCAATAAGTAGTTGTTTTTGACCAACTATTCTCTCAAGTTCCTTTATACGTTCTTCCAGAGCTTTAATCTTTTGTGTGTCGCTTTTTGCTTCTACAACTTGCTTTACTTGCTTTTTTGCCATTGCTGAGTATTTGTAAATCCATCTATAAACAGAGGTCCTGCTCACCGAGTAGGTATTACAAATATCGGAAACTGATGACAAATTTCTTTCTAATTCCCTGATTTTACTCTTTTTAAAATCTTCGCTGAAACTCCTCTTGTACTGAGGTTTGTTCTCATGATCAAAATAACTTACTTTTGCCATATTGTTAACCTGTTTTATGGTCAACGTATTTCAGGCACCGACAGGTTCCAGGTTCAAAGTAAAGCAACTTTTATAAGTCTCTGTGAAACTCTGTGCCTTCTCCGTGAAACTCTGTGTAACCATTCTCTGTTCAAAAAAAACTTACACAGAGTAATTCAGGAGAACCACAGAGTTCACAGAGATAGAAACCTGAACCTTGAAACTAGACGAATTTCTCCATCTTCTCTGAAAGTCTCGCGAAGATGTCATCTATAGTCCCCATCCCCTTCACAGGCTGATAGATTCCCTTTTTCCTGCAATAATCGATTATTGGCTCTGTTTTATCTTTATAAACATCAATCCTGTTCTCAATAACAGCAGGATCTTTATCATCGGGCCTTCCCGATAATTCAGCCCTTGCAATAAGCCTTTTTACGAGTTCGTCATGATCTACATCAAGAACGAGCATCTGGTCTATCTTCATCCCTCTCTCATTAAGCATCTTTTCCAGGGAAGCAGTTTGTGCAACAGTACGTGGAAATCCGTCAAAGAGGAACCCTGCCGGTCCCTTGCTGGTATCGATCTTGTGTGCGATCATCTCAATAACGACCTCATCGGGCACTAGCTCACCTTTTGACATTATCTGACTCATCTTCTTACCCAGTTCTGTCCCTGCTGTAATTTCAGCCCGAAGCATATCACCTGTTGAAAGATGAAGCAGATTGAATTTTTCCGCCAGCCTTACCGACTGAGTACCCTTACCCGACCCCGGAGGTCCGAAAATCAAAAAATTAACCATAGAAAAAGTATTTTAATTTTTATTTGTATTATTGTTTGAATAATTTAATCCACCAATGAATAAACCGATGACAGGTTACGTCCGTACCCGTCATAATCGAGTCCGTAACCAACCATAAAATTATCGGGTATTTCAAATCCGACATAATCAAGCGGGATCTCTTTGGTATATGCTGTTGGCTTGAGGGACATCTCTCCGGTCAACCCGCATGCTCCAGTTTCTCGCGGCTGCGCGTGC
>JANNKF010000372.1:0-4503 GCA_031396165.1 Bacteroidales bacterium
ACGCTGCAGCCTATAAACATGTTCCTGTTATGGAAAGAAATCCTCATGAGGCCTTCAGGGTAAATGTAGGAGGAACAAAAAATATTTCTGATCTGGCAATTAAGTATAAGGCAGAGAAATTTGTAATGATCTCTACCGATAAAGCTGTCAACCCCACCAATGTGATGGGTGCATCAAAAAAAGTCTGTGAATTGTTGGTGCATGCACAATCAAGTCGGCCGGGGATTAAAACAAAGTTTATTACGACAAGGTTTGGTAATGTTTTGGGATCAAATGGTTCTGTAATTCCGCTTTTCAAGCAACAGATTGCAGATGGGGGACCTGTTACAATTACAGATCCCGAAATAACCCGTTTCTTCATGACAATACCTGAAGCTTGTCAATTGGTTCTTGAGGCAGGGTTCATGGGTAAAGGAGGCGAAATATTCATCTTTGATATGGGTAAGCCAATCAAAATTCTCGATATTGCTATTAAACTAATACATCTCTCTGGTCTTGTACCATATCAGGACATTGAAATAAAATACACCGGATTGCGTCCCGGTGAAAAATTATATGAGGAGCTATTTGCTACAAGCGAGGAGCAGCTTCCTACACATAATCCTAAAATAAGCATTGCCAAAATCGCTGATGCCGATTATGAATGTATTCTTCCCAAGATAAATGATGCTTTGGTTAATATTTACGAAAAAACGGGTCCGGAAGTTGTCGAAGCAATGAAAGAAATAGTGCCAGGCTATAACAGCAAATATGCCACTGTAAAAATCTAGAATTTATTAACATTTAAGTTTTGTTTAATTTTAATTGCCCTGGACTGATCAGATCCGTCTATTCATTTATCCAATCACTCAAAACCTCATAATGTCAAAGAACAAAAGTAAAAGTGTGTTCGTAAGTGGGTGCTTCGACATACTTCATTCAGGTCACATTGCTTTTTTGAAGGAAGCAGCACAATTCGGAGAATTACATGTTGGACTCGGCTCAGATAAAACAGTATATGATCTGAAAGGCAGAAAAACTGTTAATTCCGAAGATGAACGGCTATATATGCTCGAGTCATTGTCGTGTATTCACAGTGTGAAAATAAATAAAGGAAGTGGAATACTGGATTTTCTGGATGATATGAAAAATCTCAGACCCGATATATTCATCGTTAATGAAGATGGACATACTCCGGAAAAAGAAGAGATTTGTTCGAATCTGGGAATCGAGTATAAAGTTTTGAAACGCATTCCACATGCAAATTTGCCTGTTCGTTCCACTTCGACTCTTAGAAAAGAAACACCCATACCATATAGAATCGATCTTGCAGGTACCTGGATTGATCAGCCATATGTATCAAGGTACTGTCCCGGTTGGGCAATTACCGCCTCAATAGAGCCAACAATAGAGTTCAATGAGCGATCAGGGATGGCCACTTCTACAAGAAAGAAAGCAATTGAGCTTTGGAATGACCATCTGCCGATGGAGAATCCGGAGAAACTTGCAAAAATCCTTTTCAGATATGATAACGATCCGGGAACAAAAGATGTAAGCGGATCGCAGGATTCCATAGGTATTACAATGCCCGGAATAAACAGGTTTTATTACGAAAAGGAAAAATACTGGCCATCCCGATTTGAAACAATAACAGATCTTTCAATAATTAAATGGCTTGAAGATCGGTTATACATGGTTATGCTTTGGCCCCGACCGGTTGATTTTGTAGTACTTGAGAATACAAATATAACAGCTGAAAATGTTTATAAGCTTACAACAGCCGCTGAACTGGCCTGGCAGGGATTAATTAAAAAGGACATTACTATGTTTTCAAAAGGATTTGCAGAATCCTTCACTTCCCAGATTACGATGTTCCCGAAAATGATGAATGAGAAAATCGCAAAAGTAATTGATATGCACAGGGATAAAGCTTTTGCATGGAAGCTTTCGGGGGCGGGAGGAGGAGGTTATCTTATCCTGGTAAGTGAAGGGGAGATTCCCAATGCAATAAGGGTAAAAATCCGCCTTAAAGATTATTGGATCTAATAAATTCCGGTTAGAAGGATGAAAAAAATCGCGTTAATATCAGGTATTACAGGCCAGGATGGCTCTTATCTGACTGAACTTTTATTGGAAAAGGGTTACGAAGTACATGGTATTATCAGGAGGTCAAGCTCATTTAATACATTCAGGATTGACCATATCTATAATAATCCTGAATATCTTAATAAAAGTTTTTTTCTCCATTATGGCGATCTTACCGATTCGAGTAATTTAAATCGTGTTGTTGAAAAGGTACAGCCCACAGAGATCTATAATCTTGGAGCACAATCACATGTTCAGGTTTCATTCGAAGTACCGGAATATACTGCAGAAGTTGATGGAGTTGGTACTCTTCGTTTCCTGGATGCAATTAAAGAGGTAGGAATAAATACCAGGTTTTATCAGGCATCAACATCGGAGCTATACGGGAAAGTGCAGGAGATACCACAAACCGAGAAAACACCTTTCTATCCAAGGAGTCCCTATGCCGCAGCGAAGTTATATGCCTACTGGGTTGTGATAAACTACAGGGAAGCATATAATGTTTTTGCCAGCAACGGGATTTTGTTTAATCATGAGAGTGAACGCAGGGGGAAGACCTTTGTCACACGAAAAATCACTGTAGCAGCTTCAAAAATTATGACAGGGCAGCAGGAAAAACTGATGCTTGGTAATCTTGATTCCAAACGCGACTGGGGTTATGCGCCGTAGTATGTGGAAGGTATGTGGAGAATCCTTCAGGCTGATGAGCCAGATGACTTTGTTCTTGCCACAAATGAAACACATACAATACGTGAATTTATTGAAGAAACATTTAAAGTTTTGGGAGAAGAAATTATCTGGTCAGGTAAGGGAATATATGAGAAAGGAATTTTGAAATCCACCGGTAAAGAAATTATTGGTATTGATCCACGCTATTTCAGACCAACTGAAGTGGATATCCTAATTGGAGACCCTGCTAAGGCAAAAGCAATACTTGGGTGGGTACCTAAAACGACTTTTAAGGATCTAGTGAAGATAATGGTTGAATCGGATTTTGAAAAAGCAAAAAAAAGGATTGAGTAAGTCCTGAGTCGAACGTGAACCAGTACTCTGTGTATCTCTGTGCTTCTCTGTGCAACTCTCCCGATGGATCGGGACAAGTCGTATCAGTTCTTAAATAAAACTTTTTATGGAAAAAAATTCCAAAATATATGTAGCAGGTCATAACGGGATGGTTGGTAGTGCAATATGCAGGAATCTACTTGCCTCTGGTTATACCAATCATGTTTATACTCCCTTTCCACCTTTTGACCTTACAAATCAAAAAATAGTCTCCGATTTTTTTGAGAAGGAGAAGCCAGAATATGTTATTCTTGCAGCTGCTAAAGTCGGAGGAATAGTAGCCAATAACACATACAGGGCACAATATATCTATGAAAACCTGATGATTCAGAATAATATTATCCATCAGAGTTACGTTAACGGAGTAAAAAAGCTGTTATTTCTTGGCAGTTCATGCATCTATCCAAAAAATTGTCCTCAACCGATAAAGGAAGAGTATCTTTTGACAGGTGAACTGGAATACACAAATGAGCCATATGCAATTGCCAAAATTGCAGGAATAAAGATGTGTGAATCATATAATACACAGTATGGTACAAATTTTATAGCTGTAATGCCGACAAATCTGTATGGACAAAACGATAACTATAATCTTGAAACCTCACATGTTCTTCCGGCATTAATCCGAAAAATGCATTTAGGCAAATGTCTGGAAAACAACGATTGGGAAGCACTTAGAAAAGATCTGGTGAAGTATCCGATTGAAGGCTTCAATGAGAATTCAAGCAACAAGGAAATCCTGCAAATACTAAGCAAGTACGGCATTAATCTGGGAACCAGCAACCAGCAATCAGCAACAAGTAACAAGCAACAAGTTTCCATTACCCTCTGGGGTACCGGATCTCCTTACCGGGAATTCCTGTATGTTGATGATCTTGCTGAAGCATGTGTTTTCCTTATGCAAAATGTGAATTTTAAAGATTTAGTGGCTACTGGTCCTGAGTCCGGCACCTTGAGCCATGTGCCTTCTTCAGAAATAAAGAATACACATATTAATATTGGGACAGGTAAGGATCAGACAATTAAAGAACTGGCACAAATGATTAAAGGGATTGTTGGGTTCAATGGTATTCTGAAATGGGATGATTCCAAGCCAGATGGAACACCTAGAAAGCTGCTTGATGTTAGTAAAATTAATGATCTAGGTTGGAAAGAAAAGATTGGATTAGAACAAGGGATTATTCTGGTTTATAACAACTTCAATTCTTAGCAATGATTGTTGTTTTCAAACTAATGAACGAGTAGCTGATATGCAAATTAACTCAAATAAGCGCATCGCATTTAATGCTATTACATCTGGAATGCAAGTTATTATAGTTGGTTTGATATATTTTTTCCTTTATCGGATACTATATAAAAGGCTTGGTGCTGAAATGA
>JANNKF010000378.1:0-17114 GCA_031396165.1 Bacteroidales bacterium
CGGTTCCTTCACCGGGTTTGCTGTTGACCCAGATCTGCCCATTCTGTTTTTCTACAAATTCCTTACTTAATTTCAACCCTAACCCGGTCCCCAGTTCATTTTCTGTTCCTGGATTGGAATACTTGATCTCCAGCCTGAAAAGGTTTTGAATCTCTTCCGGAGCTATGCCTATGCCGGTATCTTTAACTGAAATAAGTACATTTTTAGAATCAGTTAAGCCTTTGACTATTATAGCCCCTCCCCTTGGAGTAAATTTTATTGCGTTACTGATCAGGTTACGCAGAATGGTATTTATCATACAGCTGTCGGCTGTAATTATCATATTTTCATCTACTTCTGAATTCAAACAGATGCCTTTATTTGCTGCCGATAAATGATAATTGGTTATGTTGGTATTTATAAGTTCGCTTAATCTGACAGGTGCCAGCCTGATCCTTAGCATGCCTGTCTGTGACCTTGACCAGTCGAGAAGATTCTGTAAAATAGAAAACCCTGATTTCGCCGAGTCATTTAAAATTGTTGCCAATGTTATTATCTCAGCATCTGACATTTGCTTAATATTTGAGTAGAGTAGTTCTGAGGACCCCATGAGACTTGTGAAAGGATTTTTCAGATCGTGGGCAACAATATTAAAGAACTTATCCTTGGTAGCAATAAGTTCCTTAAGACTGGCCTCACTGGTAATGAGTGCCTTTTCCGTTATTTTGCGAGCAGTAAGTTCCTGGTTGAGTAGCGAATTGGCGGATTCGAGATCGAGGGTGCGCTGATATATTTTCCGTTCAAGATCCTTATTCAGTTCTTTAAATCTGTTCTCGCTTACACTAAGATCCTTCAGAATCCTTTTTCTGTGGATACTCAGAGCTGCATTACTTATAAGGGTTTCAATATTGTATGTGTCATTTTTGCTTATTTCATTTTCAGAAAATATGAAGGCTCCTCCGTAAATAGTACCCGAATTAATTAAGCCATAAACATATACCTTGTTTATACCAATTATATTTTCGATTTCCGAACAACCAGTTTTGTTGACTGAACCATTGAAAATCTCATATAATTTTTTCTGAAACTCATGAACACTTCCATTTGAAAACAGTGCTGGAAGATCAATTTTATTAACCGGCAGATTGATAACCGGGTTTTTCAGGTTGAGGCCAAGCCTGGCTTTGATCTCACCAAACCATGGTTCAAGCCATTCATAACAGGATAATCTGATACTGAAGTTATTCTCGATTTCAACCGAAAGAATTCTGTTAGTATCGAGCAAAAGTTTTAAATTATTGCAGGTTATCTGGTGCACCTCTGAAATAGATTCACATTTACTTATCTGGCTGGTAGCGGATGACAATATTGAAAAATGTCTGGAGTCCCTTTCTAGCAGGTCCTGTATTTTCTTTCTCTCAATGCCGTAATTAATGGCCCGGAGTATGTTATCAGTTGAAAGCTTGTTTTTGACAAGATAATCCTGGGCTCCTTCACGTAAAGCAGCAAGTGCGACGTCCTCATCATCGAGCCCTGTCATAACAATAACAGGAGATTTAATCTTAAATACCTTAATTTTTTTTAATGTTTCCAGACCTGTACTTTCAGGCAGGCCGAGATCGAGCAGTATAACATCAAATTCATTTTTGTCACATAATGCAAATGTCTCTTTCAGGTTTGATGCATAGGTGATGTCTGTCCTTCTATTTGAAGCATTGAGATACTCAGTCACAAGAAAAACATCTCCCGGATTGTCTTCAACCATCAGGATCCTGATACAGGTATCTTCGACACTATTTGCGGCAGTCGATACCTCTTTTTTCTGATATGTGTTCATCTGGCAGTAATTTTAGGGTTTTAAACTCTCGTTGATAGAGCTGTTTATTCGTTTTTCGATGGCAGCTTAACTATAGAGAACCAGAATTCTTCAAGAGATTTTACAACTTTGATAAATTGATTAAGGTCAATTGGTTTGGTAACATAACAATTGGCGTGCAGATTATATGATTTTAAAATATCTTCTTCAGCCTGCGATATTGTCATTATAACAATTGGGATCCGTTTCAGTTTAGGATCTGCCTTGATCTCAGCCAGGACTTCCCTTCCGTCCTTTCGGGGAAGATTAAGATCGAGAATGATAAGATCTGGTTTGGGAACATCCTTATATTTTCCCTTCTGATTCAGATAATCCATTGCCTCAACACCGTCAGTGACAATGTGAAGAGAATTGAAAATCTTATTTTCATTAAGTACTTCCACAATAAGGCGGGCATCTCCCGAATTGTCTTCAACTACGAGGATGTCGATACGATTAAGAACTTCTTTATCCATTTTATTGTTATTATTTTTTTAGAATTGTAAAGTAAAAAACGCTTCCCTCATCTGGTTTAGATTCCACCCATATTTTGCCCCCGTGCCGCTCGATGATTCGTCTGCAAATTGAAAGTCCGATTCCTGTTCCCCCATACTCCTCTTTTCCATGAAGCCTCTGAAAGATCTGGAATATTTTATTGAAATATTGCGGTTCGATTCCGATTCCGTTATCCCTGACAGAGAAAAGGTAGTGCCCGTTCTCTTCTACTGACGATATATGAATTCTGGGAGAAGTGCTGCAAAATTTAAGTGCGTTGCTAATGAGGTTCTGGAAGAGCTGAGACATCTGAACACTGTCGGCAACAACTACCGGTAATTCATCATTGCTTATTAATGCATTTTTTTCCTTTATTCTAATACTCAGATTCTTTATGGCATGTCCCAGCGCATCGTGCATATCAATTAAAGATAGCGCTTTGCCTTTAGTTTCAACCCTTGAGTATTCGAGAAGATCATTAATTAAAACCTGCATTCTCAATGCTCCGTCAACCGCATACTGAATGAACTCATTTGCATCACTATCGAGTTTATCTTTATATCGCATTGACAGTAGTTGAGTAAAACTCGATACCATCCTGAGTGGCTCCTGCAGATCATGTGATGCGACATATGCAAACTGTTCAAGTTCCCGGTTTGATCTGATCAGGTTTTCATTAAGTGAGAAGATTGCCTGTTCTGCCCCCTTCTTCATGTCGGAGATATCGAAGCACACTCCTGTCATCCTGACAGGTAACCCGCTTTTGTCTCTGCCTACTTTTGCTTTAGTACTTATATGATTGAGATCTCCAGTATGTGATCTGATTCTGAATACAGTATCAAAAGGGATATTTTCATTAATAGCATTATCTATTGAATTTCTGAAGAATGGTAAATCCTCCTCATAAATAATAGTTTCAAAGTATCCGAATTTTTTCGTTTCAGATGAATGCCCTATTCCGAACAATCTTTCCATCCTCTCATCAAGAAACAGTTCATTTTTCATTATATCCCATTCCCAAAGCCCTATCTTTGCATTTTCAAGTGCCAGGTCAAGTTTCTCTTTGGCTTCTTTTACTTCCTGTTCCGCTATCTTTCGTTCGGTGATATTTTCGAAAATTACTGCAAAGTATCCTTTCCTGGGGCAAAATGCAGTAACGTGGAAATAGCTATTCAGTTCGGAAGAATAATTCTCGAATTCCAAATTTTCACCCGAAAGAGCAACCTTACCATATGTGTCGATCCAATACTTCTCCGTTGTTGATAATACTTCCAAAACTCTTTTTCCAACAACATCAGATGCCTTCAGTCCGGTCTGTTTCTCGAATGCGGGGTTTATGCTCAGAAATCTGTAATCGCATGGCTCCCCATTCTCATCAGTTATTATTTCATGGAAAGCAAAACCCTCAATCATAGTCTCAAAAAGCATTCTGTATTTTTCTTCACTTTCCCTTAGTCTCCTGTCATTTTCAACCCGACTCATTGCAAGTGCAACCTGATCGGCAACCGTTTTCATAAGAGCAATATCCTCATCGTTGAATGTGAGCCTTTTGCGTGTGCCGAATGAAAGTGTTCCGATTACAATGGTTCCGGATAATAATGGGTGACAGGCATAGGCCTTGACTCCAAATGTTTTAATATGATCGGTTCGCCGATCGGGGGTTGATGGAATATTCTCAGCAATGATCCTTTTCCCGTCATCCGCTACAAAACTACATACCTCAATACCAAAATTGAGCCATTCAATTTTGAGAGCTTCCTCTTCATCTATACCCGAGTAAGCGTTTAAATGAAGCCTTCTTTCCTTTTCATCGACGATGAAATTGAAGAAAACATCACAGTCGAGGAACATCATAACCCTGTTACACAATTCATTAACAAGCGTTTGCGGATCGTCGCTTTCAAGTAGCCGGCTGGAGACATCCGAAAGGATCTCCATTTTCTGGCTGTATCTTTCTATCTCAATGGCAGCATAATGGTACTCCTTAGTACGTTCATCAACCCTCTGCTCAAGATCGGCATTGATATTCTTAAGATTTTCCTCTGCTCTCCTTTTTTTATTTATTTCTGCATCAAGGAGCTTATTTAATTCCAGCAACTCAGATGTTCTTTCCTGAACCCGGATTTCCAGCTCGTCATAAGACTTCCTGAGCAAATCCTCTGATTCCTGCCTTTTAATGTCAATAGTGTTGATTGATCGGGAGGAAAGCCAGACAAGAATGAGAAAACAGAATGTATAAGTAAGAGCAACAAACACCACACCTTCATCTGACGAAAAGAGACCGGAATCCTCTCCCAACATTCTGAACCAGGCAATAAGAACCGGTAAAATCAGAAGGGGTGGTAAAAGTTTTCTTGCGATTATTCCACCCATGTTCCCGGAAGTGAATACTTTCAGGAGCCATGTATCGGGTTTGATCAGAAGGACAGCTACACATATCCCACATAAAGCTACGCCTGTATTGAGAGCAACCGGTACATTTTCAAGGCTGTGAACCGAATATACACCCAGTATATATGTTATTGGTACAAAATAGCTTGAGAGTGAGACCGGGATTATTAATATATGTGCAATATCGGAATTTCTCTTATTTTCTGATGTAAGCAGCAGAAGAACAAAGCTTATGAATAACAAATTGCATGCTGTATAGAACGCCATTCTGTTTTCAAAAGTAAGGATCAGCTTAAAAACAGAGACTTCAACAAGTACTGGTTCTGTACCCTTCGTGAAAATAAAGATATATGTAAAAAGAGTAAGACCACTGGCTATCAAAATGAAGATGGCGAGAGCCCTGATAAATAATCTGATCTTAATTTTCGATGTACCTGTTCCGATCAGAGCTAGTCCGGTAGCTGTAAAAATCAGGCAGATGGCTGTTATTACCCTCATTGGGATCCAGTGTTCCTGAACACTCTTGAGCAGAGTTATATCAAATGCCCATCCTGCCAGATCCAGCAGTGCTATTGTAATTACAATGAAGATTGATAACCAGATAACTAGTCGGAAACGTAAAGACATGCTAGTGAAATACCAGCCTACTCGTGATCCTTGTTCGTGAAACTTATCGGACATTACCTGTTGTTATCGACCAAATATATATATATTTCAATTATAAAAAAAAAAATCTGACAATTGTTACATTTCAGATATTCAGCTGTTTCTGAATTGTAAGGAGCAACCAGTTAAGTATTTTTACAGGCATTGGAACTTTTTTAAGTTATTTAATTAACTTTGATATGAATTACCTGTACTATGAGAGCGCGCCTGATTAACATAAAATGCTATGAAGATATTATTGGTTGAGGATGATCCGAAAATATCCTCTTTTGTCAAAATAGGTTTTGAGAGTTATAATTTCCTTATCGACACTGCATACGATAGCACGATCGGTGAGAAATTTGCCCTGGGCAGGAAATATGATGTTATTATTCTGGATGTGGTAATACCGGGATTTTCGGGATTTGAACTTTGTAAAAGAATCAGGAACAACAATATTCTGACTCCGATTATTATGCTCACCTCTCTTGATACGGTTGAAGATAAACTTACCGGTTTCGACAGCGGGGCAGATGATTATCTTCTCAAGCCATTCAGTTTTCAGGAGCTGCTGGCACGGGTTAAAGCCTTAAACAGGAGGAACCGGGAGATGGTCGTTAATCCTGTACTGAAGGTTCTCGATCTTGAACTTGATTCTATATCAAGAAAAGTTAGGAGGGGAGGCAGGGAAATAAGTCTCACAGCAACAGAATATAAAATTCTTGAATTATTACTTAGTAATAAGGGAAAAGTATTCGACCGGATCCTAATTGCTGAAAAGATCTGGGGCTTTTCTTTCAATTCCGGAACAAATGTTATTGATGTTCATATCAACTCGCTCAGAAAGAAAATAGATAAAGATTTTACTACTAAGCTTATCCAGACCAGGAAGGGGTTTGGATATGTTCTGAGTGAAGAAATTCAATAGTTTTCTGTACTCCAAAGACTTGTTATGTTAATGTTCTTTTAATGCAACATTAATGCTGACTTAATTGAGCTGCAAAGCCATCAGTCTAATTTTGGATTGTAATGGCCAATCAGAAAATTAGTACGATATGCTTTCGTTAATAACCAACGCCTCATCCAAAAAGAACATTGAGCTTCCTTCATTGCCCTTTGAATTAGATGCTCTTGAACCACATATCTCAAAAAGAACACTTGAACTGCATCACGGTAAACATCTTCAGTCATATGTTAATAATCTTAACAACCTTGTTTCAGGGACAAAATTTGAATATACTGATCTGGAATCGATAATCAGATTTTCAGATGGTCCTGTTTTCAATAATGCTGCACAGGTATGGAATCATCTCTTTTATTTTGAAGCTTTAAACCCAATTTCCAATCGAATGCCTGAGGGTTCGTTTGCAGATATGCTAAACTCCAATTTTGGATCTTTTTCCTTTCTTAAAGACTCTTTTATGAAGTCAGCAGCATCTCTTTTCGGATCGGGATGGATTTGGCTGGTTAAGAATCCCAACGGGCCAATTGAAATCCTTGTTGAGAGTAATGCAGGTAACCCGCTCCGCAGGGGAAAAATCCCGTTGCTCGGTTGTGATCTTTGGGAGCATGCTTATTATCTGGACTACCAGAACAGGAGGTACGACTACGTTGACTCTTTCTGGAAGCTTGTAAACTGGGGCCTGGTTGAGAAGAGGTATTTCAATGCAAGATAACACCGGCATGGAAATCTTTATTAAGAATATGATATGTCATGGCTCAAAAGTTATAGTTCTTTTTGAGCTTCGTAAAATGGGACTCGATTATATTTCATTTGACCTGGGAAAGATTGAACTGGTTCGTGATCTCACCCCCGTGGAACTAGACAAACTCGATTCAACGCTTACGAGATACGGACTCAAAATAGTCTTAAACGAAAGCAATCTTGTTTCGGTAATCCGTTCCGCAGTACATGAATTTATCAACGAAGATCCGGGTACCAGTCTGACCCTGATTTCCTACGTTGAACAGAAAACAGATGAAAAATTTTCAATGTTGAATACTTTTTTCAGAAGGGAAACAGGATTCCCGATAGAAGAATATTATCTGGAACTCAGACAGGAAGCAATCAGGATAAAAGAGCAATCATGGTCGCAGGCATTTAGTGAACAAAAAGCGTAGAACTCCAGTTCTGTTTTTCAGTTTGGGTAATTATAATAAGTGTAACATTAACACTTCTTAAATATGACAATAAATGATACTCTGATAGCTGATGGCAGTAAAAGTAATTCTAAAGGCAATGGGATGAAGGAGATTGAAGTTACCTCACTGTGCAGTCAGATTAAATGGTCACCAAACAATGAGATGCAAAGTTGTCATGCCAGATCACTTATAAATGTTATAAACATGATTATGAGGGTTATAATAGCCAACTCACTGAAACTGAACAAATTTACTTCAGCAGAACAGATTTGTGATCACCTGATTATGATCAGGACTGCCACTACTGTAGATTCTTTCAGAGGAACTCTGGTTGATTTTGACCCTGAACTAAATACCATAATAAGTATTTGTGATTCATTATGTCTGCAAAATGGTGTACTCTCGAAGTTCGAGAAAAACGGCGAGTATTTTTATAAGCTTAATCACACCGACTATTTATGAACAGGAGAACTATGATTTGACTACTAATCTTTTTGAAACCTGATTATTACTTTCGGTACACTCTCATCTCTCCTTAAGACATTAATTGATAATTTTATTCTCATCATTTTAAACTCATGATGCAGTTTGAGTTGATTTTCAATATCAGGAAAGAGTGCAAATACCCCGGGGGCTATTGTGTGATGTTATTCAATTAACCTCCCCACTCTGAGAATTAAGTCCCCACTATGTCAGATGACCTCCCTACTCTGAGAATTAAGTCCCCACTCTGTCAGATGACCTCCCTACTTTGTTGGATTACCTTCTATTTCTGTCAGATGAGCTCCCGTCTTTGAGAATTAAGTCCCCACTCTGTCAGATGGCCTCCTATCTCTGTCGGACGGCCTTCTATGTCTGTCGGATGACCTCCCAACTCTGAGAATTAAGTCCCCACTTTGTCGGATGACCTCCTGACTCTGAGAATCAGGTCTAATTGCATACAGTGTATTATCTTTATTTGTTCTTTGTTTGATTTTAGCTGTCGGAAGGAAGTTTTATAAATGAGATCCAGATTCAGCCTGATCTTTAAAACCTACAATATAAAATATAAATCCTGCCAGTTTTAAAATTACTGACAGGATTTATTTTAATGATTAAGACTGTGGTTGCAGCTCTGTATCAGCGGATACTTTTCTTGCAGCCCCCAGATTATTTAGAACAGTAATAAACGTAAATTGTTCTTTTTTCAAAGGATCGTACTGGTAATAATTTGAAGCTATTTTGCAGATGCCGATTATTTCGTCATAGATTGCATTAAAAGAGTCGACGACCTCTTTGGAGATTTCTTTAGTGGATCCCTTAAAGGTCTCCTGAGTGATGTTTGCGTTTTTAAATGTATCAGCATAACCGATAATATTATCAATTAAAGAGGCATTCATCCCTTTTGAAGTAATTTCCTGACGTAATGAATCGGTCATGTTTGACTTGAAAGCATAGAGTAATTGAATCAATGCTTCCTGATTGCCTAACTGAACCTCTCTTAAATGTTTGGCAAACCCGAGAGTTTTGAGAATCTCATCCCTTTTTGACGGATCTTTTTTAAAGTCATCGTCGATCTGGGTTTTAAAGAAGGAAACATCTCTTCTGGCGGGAATCTGAATAGCGCCAAGGTTTGTAGTTGCATTACGCAACTCTTTTTTGGCATCGATTCCCAAATTTTTTTCGATTGTATTGTCAACACGCAATACCAAATCGTTTGCATAAGGTTCATTCCATTTGGAACGTGCTACAGAGAGTACGGAAATGCTTTTTTTAAAGCTTTCCGCGATAGTTTTGGATGTCATAAGCATGTCAACATCCTTGCAACTGTAGTTGCGATTTTTTCCCATAATTTTAACATTTAGTTAGACATATAAAAGCTAAACATCTGTTTAGCAGACTAAAATTATAAAATTATTTTTGAATGAGAAAAACTTTTTTATAGATTATTTTGAGGGAAATGCATTTTTTTTTTGGGAGGGCGAATGCAGAGCTGGAGTAAATTTCCGTTCCCGTTCATGAACTGGTAATTGAAAGTGAGCGAAGCGAATTTACCGTAGAGGTTCTACCGATATGACAGCCCTATGGGCTTTGAAAACATTTGTTAATCAATTGGCAATCGATATGCCAGCCCTATGGGCTTCATCTACATTTATTGTTCCGTTTCCCGGCTTTTACAAAAATTGATTATTGAATAACATTTTTTAAATGAAGCCCATAGGGCTGAAATATCGGTAGCATTCAAATGGGCAAATGATTTAAAGCCCGTAGGGCTGACATATATATTGTTGATTTATCAGTTGTTATACGGGGTCAGGCTGCAATGTGTGAAAATTGCAAATATCAACCCGAAGGGTATAACGGCTTGATAATTAAAAGAAAAAACCAAAATTCAGATCATTTTTATGATAATAAGCAGTTTTTTCTAATTTCTTTAAACAATTTAGCTTCCTTGTGGTTTAGTGTTATAGATAAGATGAATTAAAAAGTGGAGTTTTGAAACTTAAACCTGCAAATTATGAATAGAAGTTTACTAAAAACAGCAGTAGTATCAATGATACTAATATTCGTTGCTGCTTCAGGGGCAGTATTTTCTCAAACAGCTGGGACATTAAGTTTCTCGGTAACCACAACTTCATCAGGCGGTTATAGTCCTGAGCACTACTTAGCTATCTGGATTGAAAACAGCTCAGCCGCATTCATTAAAACCAAAATCAGATATACAGATGCCGGGGAGCTAACCCATATGCAGACCTGGGTAAATAAATCAGGTCAGAATGCAGTAGATGCAACAACCGGTGCAACCTTAAACTCCCACGGTACGATTACCTTCCTGTGGAACGGAACAAATGTTGCCGGAACCGTGGTGCCCGACGGATCATACTTTGTGTGGCTTGAGATGGCCTGGGCATCGAATTTAACAACAGGCAAGACTGTAAATAACTATCCCTTCACAAAAGGTGGTGCCTTGTTCCAGTCGAACCCGGCAAATACAGCAAATTTTACATCAATGTCGATCACCTGGACCCCTTCCACGACACCAATAGAGGGAGTGCTTGAAAATAAAGATATAGTCGTTTATCCCAATCCTACATCAGGTTTACTGAATCTTGACTTCAAGAATCCGCATGAGAAGGTTACACTTGATATTATTACCGATGATGGTAAAAGTGTATATACTGAACAGTTGACTTCTGTGAGTATCGGAAAGAGAACTGTCGACTTATCAGGTCTCTCCGACGGGGTTTACTTCTGCAGGCTCAGGATCTCAAATAATGAAGAACTTGTATTCAGGGTAATACTTGTAAAATAAAATTATCAGGTAAAAATATCCGGTTTCATTCTTAAGCAGGAATAGCAGAACAGAATCCCGGATGTATTTATCAGGGTAAGTTTGTTTGGGTAATTTCATAATATTTGCAGGACATCACTCATCTGATACCAATCGGATGGGTGATGTTTTTTTGTATCAATACTTTCCAAAATTTAAGTTCCCGGGGCTACTCTCTGCCTTAACCTGATCTTAACCTCACATTAATTAAATCTTAATTCTGTGGGTCTGAATTGATCATAATTTCACAGTAAAATTAAAATACGCTTATTCATATTGGACCCCGTATTGAAGCTCTGGGGTTGGTAAGGAAATAAAGTTAAGAATATCAGGCAGATACAGAGTATTTGTGGATTAATATGATTTTAAATACAGGATAAACATGAAACAAATAGTTATGAATCAGAAGGCAATTCTTAAACGTGGGATACTTTGTCTCATGCTTTACCTTATTGTTGCCTTTTATGGTTTTTCCCAGAATGTTGGCATAAATGCCGGCGGGGCTTCGGCTCCGGATTTTTCGGCAGGTCTCGATATAAACTTTACTACCAGAGGGTTACTCATCCCCCGCGTTGCTCTCAACACCATTAGTAGTTCGTACCCGTTGCCGGCGCACCTTGCCGGTATCATTGTTTATAACATCTCCCAAAACGGTGACGTAACCCCTGGTTTTTATTTTAATAACGGAACAAAATGGAATGCCGGATTCCCAAAACCGGCAGCAGCCGGCGATATGAGTTTCTGGGATGGAACTTCGTGGAAAAATATTCCGGTAGGTCAGCCCGGCCAGCTTCTTCAGATTAACAGTTCAGGTGTTCCGGCATGGAGCGGAGCAGGTTATGCCAGTTCCACAACAGTTGCAGTAACAGGCATCACAGCTACCACTGCCACGAGTGGCGGAACCATTACCAGCGACGGCGGAACAGCTATAACATCCCGCGGAGTATGCTGGGGAACCACAACGGCTCCGACAATTACGGGTACCATAACAGTTGATGGTTCTGGTATCGGAAGCTTTGTCAGTAATCTTACCGGACTGGCATCAGGTACTGTTTATTTCATCAGATCGTATACTACAAACAGCACCGGTACTTCATACGGAAATCAATTAATTTTTGTAACCCCTTGATTCACGGGTTTCCAGATACTATCTAAAGCAAAACAAAAGAATATTTTCGGAATAAAAAATCGACATAATGTTATGAAAAATTTTACCCTGATCTCTGTAAATACAATTAATCAAAGAATTTTTTGGTTACTGATTCTCCTGGTTCTTAGCCTTAATGGATTTTCCCAGAATGTTGGTATAAATGCCACAGGTGCAGCTCCTAATAATGCTGCAGGTCTTGATGTGGACTTCCCCGACAAGGGGATACTCATCCCACGTGTTGCACTTACAGGAACTGCAAACTTTGCACCCCTTGCCTCGCATGTTGCCGGTATGATTGTTTACAATACAGTCACTACAGGTGATGTAAAACCAGGGTTTTACTATAACAATGGTACTAAATGGAACCCGGGGTTCCTTGAGGGAACCACAGCAGGTGATATGCTGTACTGGAATGGCACATCGTGGGTAATGGTGCCGGTAGGTTTACCTGGGCAATATCTTCAGGTTTCAGGTGCAAATATTCCCACCTGGGGAGGAGCATCTATAGCCACACTCTCGACAAATGCTGTTACTGCGATCACTGATAATTCAGCAACCAGCGGAGGTAATATTACAGCCGATGGGGGGTCAGCAGTTCTGATACGCGGAATATGCTGGAGCACAACCCCTGGACCAACTATTGCTGATACCAAAACATCTGATGGTTCAGGAATAGGTTCATTTGTAAGCAACATTACTGGTCTAACTTTAGGAGCTACCTATTATGTCAGGGCTTACACCATAAACAGTACTGCTATTTCTTATGGCAATGAAGTATCTTTCACTACCATAGGAGTTATCCCGACTCTTGCCGCAACACCTGCTGCCTCAGCGATTGGGCCGAGAACGGCCATAAGTGGTGGCAATGTGACTACAACCGGCGGAAGCGCCATTTCTGAAAGAGGAATTTGCTATGCAACCACAACAGGTCCCACAACAACTGATTTAAAAATAACTGATCCTTCACCAGGTTTAGGTTCATTCGTGAGTAACCTGACAGGTTTATCAGCCAGCACAACATACTATGTTAGATCGTATGCCATTAATGCCAGTGGCACAGCATACGGAACTGAGATTTCATTCACAACACTTGCCCCTATTGCGCCTGTTCTTGCGGCGACAACAGCACCATCAGCTATTACCTTAACATCGGCTACAAGTGGTGGTAATGTGACTTCTGACGGAGGTTCATTGATTACTGAAAGAGGAGTTTGTTACGGTATAACTACCGGACCAACAACTGCAGGATTGAAAATTGCAGATGGTGCGCCCGGAACCGGTTCGTTTGTAAGTAATCTTTCAGGATTATTGGCTGGAACGGTGTATTATGTAAGAGCCTACGCAATCAACAGTATCGGGACTAGTTACGGAACACAAATCTTATTTACGACATTCTCAGGTGCGCCAACATTGGTTACTGTAGTTGCCACAGGCATTACCGGCGCTTCGGCAGCTTCAGGCGGAAGCATGAACTGGAATGGTGGTGGATATTCAAATTTTGATGACTATGGTGTTGCCTATTCACTTATATCGGCATCTGCAACACCTACTTATGTTGCAACAAATACCGCAAACGGATCTGTAAATCCTTTGGTTCCTATTGGACCATGGGTAACTAATCTATCGGGTCTGGCAGCAAATACTACATATTATATAAGGTCATACCTGAATCTATTTAGATCAAGTACATCCACCTGGATTACTGTATATGGACCGGAATTGAGCTTTTCAACTGTTGGCTCTACTCCACCTGTAGTAGCTTCTACAACAGCAATTACCGGAATTCTTGCCAGCTCAGCAAACAGTGGAGGAAATATCACGTCAAACGGAGGCTCTGCCTTAACGGCAAAGGGTGTCTGCTGGAGTACAAGTCCAACTCCTACCTTAGGGGTTAATAATTTCACCAACGTTGGAACTACTACAGGTACATTTACATCTACTATTACCGGACTAACCGGTAGTACTCTATATTATGTCAGGGCATATGCTACAAACAGTAATGGAACATCTTACGGACCAACAGATGTTACTTTTACCACCTGTGTAACACCAGCGTACAATTTAGGTGAATACGTCGGTGGTGGAGTTGTTTTCTATGTAAATTGCGATGGAACTGGCCTAATTGCATCGCTGTCAGACCAGCCAACAACCGCTGTATGGGGTTGCTCTGGTACAAACATTGGCACTTCTGCTGCATTGGGAACAGGAGCAGCAAATACAGCAGCCATTTTAGCCGGATGCCTTACCCGTCCAATTGCTGCCAGTGTGGCCAGTTCCTGCACTGATGGTGGATATAATGATTGGTATCTGCCATCTGCCGCTGAGCTGGGCTTATTGATTACTAGTAATCGGATTTTCCCTCCTTTCCCTGGCCCATCGTATTATTGTTCTTCAACTGATGGTACAAGTACTTCTACTGCGAGTGGGTATTATTATGCTAATAATTGGCAAGTGGCGAACTTAGCAAAAACAACACAGTTCTACGTAAGAGCTATAAGAAGCTTTGGTGCTCCGACCCTTCCAGCTGTAACTACTGATGCTATTACCAATATTGGTGCCGGTTCTGCAACTGGCGGAGGTAATGTAACAAGTGATGGCGGATCTTCTATACTTGCTGCAGGTGTATGCTGGAGCACTACAACAGGTCCTACAATCGCAAATTCAATTACAACAGATGCCATGGCAACAGGCGCTTTTGTTAGCAATATTTCAGGATTGACTCTTGCAACTACCTATTATGTTAGGGCATATGTTACAACTGTAGCAGGCACTGCTTATGGTTCAGAATTTAATTTTATGACAGCGGCTTCGGCTTCAGCCCCTACGGTTACAACTGATGCTGTCACTAGTTTATCAGGAACGGATGCTGCAGGAGGCGGAAATGTAACCAGTGATGGTGGCGATGCCGTAACTGCTTATGGAGTATGCTGGAGTACTTCGCCAACTCCCACAACTGCAGATTTTACGACAACTGACGGTTCAGGCACTGGAGCTTTTGTTAGCAGTCTTGCAAGTTTGACTTCAGGCACAACCTATTACGTTCGTGCATATGCTACCAATGGAATAGGAACTTCATATGGTAATGAAGTGAGTTTCATTTCAGGAGGTCTTACTGTAATCGCAGACGGAACATCAATAATCTCTGCAGGATCAATCGCCTCCATTTATAGTTATGTATCTAACGATGCCGGCGATCCGGTTACAGAAACCGGTATATGTTGGAGCACGACTGCTGTACCGACAATTGCCGGGAACCACAGCGTTGATCCTATGGCACAGTATAATTTCTATGGAGAGCTAATAAATTTAACTGTAGGTAATACGTATTATGTTCGGGCTTATGCAATTAATAGTGCTGGCTTGGCATATAGTAATGAGGTCTCATTTGTTGCCACCGCAGCTACCGTGGGGCAAAATCTAATTTTTAATTCTGGTTATGATGGCATTGTAATTTCAACGGACGGGAACAATGGAATTATTGCAACTGCATGGGATTTTGGAGTTTCAGATTGGGCTTGTGCATCTTTTTCTACCGGAGCTACTGGAACTGCAGTAGGAACTGGATTATCCAACACCAATTCAATTTTGGCTGATATTACATTGAACAATTGTGTAAGCGCTTCTCCTAACTCATGGTATGGATTATTTGCAGCCGAACTACCTAGTATAGTGATTGGACCAGGTTGGTATTTACCTTCAAAAGATGAAGTAGATCTTATTTACTCAACATCAGGGACTACCAACCTGCCACTAACTGGTCTGCAATTATGGTCCTCCTCGGAAATAGATGCCACTCATTCATGGTTCTACGATGGTAGTGTATGGCAGAGTGTATTAAAAACTGATGATACAAAAACCATCTGGCCAATCCGCTCATTTTAATCCACGGGATTACATAAACAAATCATTGACAGAACAATGTTTAAAGATATAAAACACAACAGAACAATGAAAAAGAGATTTTTAATCCCGGTAATGTTGCTCTTAACAACCGCAATTTTCAGCCAGGGAGTATATAATAACGGGGGAACAATAGTTGTTGGTACCGGGACCTTTTTCGTAGTTGGCGGTACATCCGGTAACTATCGCAACGAGGCAAATGTTACTAACGGGACTATTGAACTCAGAGGAACCATGAGGATCGAAGGCAACTATATAAATAATGTTGCAGGAGCTGATGTAATGAACACTGCTGTTACAGGTGGTGAAATGGTTATTGCAGGCACAACACCCCAGACTCTCGGTGGAACAACCACGGCAGCATTTAATTTTCAGAATCTTACAATCGATAACAATTCAGGAGTTATTGTATCGAAAAGCATCAGGGTTGAGGGAACATTCACTCTGACTGCCGGATTGGTGGATATTGGAAACAATAATTTTGTTTTCGGTTCTTTGTCTACAGTGTCGGGAGCACCGTCTGCCTCGAATATGATAATCGCAACCGGCTCGGGACAGGTACAGAAAGTGTGGAACACATCAGGAACATTCGATTTTCCGGTGGGAGACAATGACGTAACTGCCGAATATTCACCTGTATCCCTGAATTTTACCTCAGGCTCTTTTGTTGCTGATGCAGTAGCCGGGTTGAACCTTGTAAATGCCAAACACACAGATCCTTCTGTTACCGGTTCATACCTTAACCGGTACTGGAACATTTCACAAACCGGAATTACCGGCTTTGTCTGCGATGCACTATTTCAGTATGTTGCAGCTGATGTAACAGGAACAGAAAGCGATATAACCGGAGTAAGAGTTACGCCACCTCCTGTAACGCCTTACAGTGCAGTTAATTCTACACTTCATCAGTTTAATGCTAACGGACTCACTTCTTTTGGAACATATACCGGTGGACCAGGAAATAAAACAGTTAATCTTATTTTATTCCTTGAGGGACTTTATACGGGCGGTGGTACAATGCGTAAAGCACAAGGCGTTTCAGGTGATCAATATGCTGGAACGGTTGCCGATATCTTTACTATCGAATTACACGACGCAGCAAACTATGCTACAGTTGTTTATGTATCAGGGAATATTGATTTAAGCACTTCAGGTCAGGCAGCTTTTACTTTGCCTTCAACATTTAGTGGCTCATACTGGGTTACAATCAAACACAGGAATAGTATTGCAACAGTAAGTGCAGCACC
>JANNKF010000389.1:0-6525 GCA_031396165.1 Bacteroidales bacterium
GCATGGCTAGATTTCTTCGACGCTGCGGCCCGCCAAGGCCTTGCGGATGCCGCGGTTCATGCGCGCGGCGGCAAAGGCTTCGGTGGCGGCGGCGAGGGCCTTGACGGCGGCGTCGATGGCATGGTGGTCGTCGGTCTGGGCCAGCCGTTGTGTGCTGGCGATCTCGGCCTCGATCGCGGCGTCCCTTCAGCTGCATTTACCGTTGAGTAGGCCACTTTCCATATGATTTTTCCATCCCTGGCATTCACAGCAATTATATCTGCCCCCATTACTGTGACAATCATTTTTTTTCCTGCATACTCAATCAGTTTTGGGTTTACGTACTGTGGCTCCTGATTAAGAGGTTCTGTTTCCCATACCACTTTCCCATCATTTATATTGAATGCCACAAGAGAAGCTTTTTTCCCTCCGGGTGATGCAATAACCATATTATCAACAACCAGTGGAGATTCGGAAATTCCGAACATTATCGGCTTACTATCATACAAGTTGTAATGATTTTTTGACCATTTTATCTTTCCATCCGATCCAACACAGACCATATCACCACTACCGCTGATAAGAAAGATATTTCCCTTAAAATAAGTAGGTGTGCATCTCGATCCGGTGTGGTTTGTCATCCACGCTTTGCCATAAATTACTTCCCATTTTTTTTTACCGTCAAGTGTCATTTTATAGAGTATGTCAGAACTGTCTTTTCTCCC
Organism: Bacteroidales bacterium; assembly: GCA_031396165.1. GTDB lineage: Bacteria > Bacteroidota > Bacteroidia > Bacteroidales > VadinHA17 > LD21. The sequence goes on from JANNKF010000389.1 coordinate 705, forward strand.
GGTTATGTAAATTGCATCATCAGTTACAGTAGGAGAAGAATAACCATCACCCATATTATTTGCTTCCCATAAAAGTACGGGTCCTACGACAGGCCAATTTTTCATCAATCCCGACTCGTTATAAATACCGCTGCGGTCTGGCCCGCGCCATTCATAAAGCTGAGAAAAAACCAGGGTTCCGGAAGCAATAAATAAAAATACTGATACAATAAATTTTGTGAACATTGATTTCATAATGATTAATAATTAATAAGAATTATAGATTTAAAACTTTGAATTAAATGGAGTCAACCTGTAGTTCCATTCAGGAAAATTTCATTTTCGTCAAATTGCTGAACATTACCAAATCCAATAAACATTAGTATTACACTGATGCAGTACTAATGAAGGGAATTGAATACTGATTTAGGAAATCTTTGGCGGCTGCCAGACGGTAAAGCAGAAACTATGAATCGGAAAGGTTTCCCTGAAAGACGGAATCTGACAAAAAAGTTCCTGGGTTGAACAGGCATTTGGTGAATGACAAATCTGGTCCTCATTCAGAGAATCAAGATCCGGACAAATACAAATTTCATCATTGCAGGTACAAGAAGAAAGTTCGGTATTGATTTGTTTAATGCTATAAATTGAAATGGTATTGATTCCGGCGCTTAAAAAAAACGTCAGTAAAAAGAAAATTTTAAAAATCAAAACCCGCCCTCTTTTCATAGCAGTAAAAGTGATATTTATTTAATTAATCAAAAAAGAAAATTCTGTTAATTAATTGTTAAATAATCCAGTGTCCCTAAATTTTTGAATTTTTATATTCTTCCAATAATGTCCATATTATGTCTAAATCTGCCTGTATCTGACTTAATCTGTCTTTAAGCGACATAATCCCGGCAGCTTGTTTACAGGAAACAAATAGTAAATTACCGGGCAACACACTGACAAGATAATCAGCTAAAAAAAAAGAAATCCGGTAACAAACAAGAGAAATAGTTTACAGGTAAGTATAAATATTAACAGGTAGTTAGCAAATAAGAGAAGGATAATTACTTCCCTATACAAAAATTCTTAAAGATATTTCCAAGTATTTCGTCGGAAGTTATCTGACCCGTGATCTCACCCAGGTAGTGTATTGCCTGTCTTATATCAATTGCTATCAGGTCTTCGGGAATCTGATTATCAAGTCCGGTCAGTACCCTGTCAAGACTTTCAGACACATGAGTCAGCGCTTCATAATGTCTTAAATTAGTGATAATTACATCACTTGAATTCAACTGATCCTTTACAACTGCTTCTCCAAGTTTCAACCTGAGATTCTCCAATCCGGTTTTTTCTTTGGCGGAAATGAATAACAGAGTCTCACCACTTTCCGGAATGATTCCTTTTGTCAATTCAGCTTCTTGTCCCGGTTGAGATATATCACTCTTATTGATGACAATTATCAATTTCTTCTCAGAGCCCCTGATTAATTCCCTGATCGCCAGGATCCTTTTGTTAATTGACTCCGCAGTATCTGAAATTTCATCAATCAGCAGGATTACCGAAGCCTGGAGAATCTTTTCATGTGTTTTCTGAATCCCCATTGCTTCAATAACATCAACTGTTTCCCGTAACCCGGCAGTATCAATAAAGTGGAATGCTAGGCCATCAATTGTGATAGTATCCTCAATAGTATCACGGGTGGTACCCGGAATATCTGAGACTATGGCCTTTTCCTCATTCAGAAGTGAATTAAGCAGTGTTGACTTGCCGGAATTAGGCTTACCTATAATTACAACAGGAATACCGTTTTTTACCACATTACCGAGAGAAAAGGAATCTGTTAGCTTATCAGCCAGTTCTTTTACTTTGATAATTATTGACTTAAGATCATTTCTGTTGGCAAATTCCACATCCTCTTCGCCGAAATCAAGCTCCAGCTCAATAAGCGATGCGAAATTCAGAAGCTCAGCCCGCAATCTGCCAATCTCAACTGAAAACCCTCCACGCATCTGATTTACAGCAATTTTATGTGACGAACGGGTTGTTGTGGCTATGAGATCTGCAACTGCTTCGGCCTGTGAAAGATCAATTTTACCATTCAGGAATGCCCGTTGAGTGAATTCTCCGGGCTGAGCTGAAATTGCTCCATTTTTAATTAACAATTCAAGTATCCTTTTAACTATATATGGCGAAGCGTGGCAGGAAATCTCAACAGAATTTTCCCCGGTATAGGAGTGGGGTGACCGGAATACACTCAGGAGTACCTCATCCACAATTTCTTCACCTGACCTCATCTCCCCAAATACAATGGTATATCCCTTCTGATCAGTGATTTTTATGTTCCTGTCCAGTGGGGAAAAAATCTTTTCGCAGATAACCATACTCTCTGAACCACTTACTCTTATGATTGCAATAGCACCTCCAATAGCTGTTGCCGGTGCGCATATAGTCTGTTCCGTTCTGATCATTTTTTTGCAAATTACCTGCAAATGTAGGAAACTTTTTTGCCTTTCGCCCGTTGACCTTTATATCGATTGAGTAATATTCGCTCAGATTTCCCGGAAAGTCCGCAATAATTCGGTATTTTTGAAACTGAAGCTGATACAGAAATAAACATGATTTCTCAGAACAATAATTTTAACATATCATTTAATATCTGATATTTATGAGCATTCTTCTTAACAGAAACTCAAAAGTAATCGTTCAGGGTTTTACCGGAACAGAGGGTACATTTCATGCTACTCAAATGATTGAATATGGAACAAAAGTGGTTGGTGGAGTAACTCCGGGAAAAGGAGGACAGAAACATCTGGATCTGCCTGTCTTTAATACTGTCAGAGACGCCGTTAAAGCTACCGGAGCTGAGGTCTCGGTGATATTCGTTCCACCTGCTTTCGGAGCTGATGCAATTATGGAAGCAGCGAATGCGGGTATAAAATTAATTATTGCTATAACAGAGGGTATTCCTGTCTCAGATATGGTAACTGTTAAAGAGTATCTGATGTCGTACGACTGCAGGCTCATTGGCCCAAACTGTCCGGGTATCATAACTCCCGGTGAAGCCAAGGTGGGGATTATGCCCGGATTCATTCATAGACCCGGATCAGTAGGGATAATTTCCCGCTCAGGCACTCTGACATACGAAGCAGTGGATCAGGTAACAAAAATGGGACTGGGACAGTCTACTTGCATAGGTATAGGAGGCGACCCGATTGTTGGTACCACAACACTCGATGCAGTAAAGCTGATGATGGAAGATGCTGATACAAAAGCAATTGTTGTTATCGGAGAAATTGGCGGGAATATGGAGAATGAAGCCGCTCTCTGGATTCGGGATAACAGCACCAAACCCATAATTGGATTCATTGCCGGACAAACTGCACCCAAGGGCCGAAGAATGGGTCATGCCGGTGCAATAATAGGAGGGAAGGATGATACTGCTGCAGCCAAAATGCAGATTATGAAAGAGTGTGGCATCCATGTTGTTGAGTCGCCGGCAGAAATAGGAGCCACAGTTGCAAAATATTTAAAATCTGTCAAATAGACTGCATGACTGCAAGACTGCAAGACAATTAAAGCTTTTTCTTATATTTGCACAAATTTTAAAATAGAACAAAATGGGATTATTGGAAGGAAAAACTGCTTTGATTACCGGAGCTTCAAGAGGAATAGGAAAAGCAATTGCACTTAGATTCGCGAATGAAGGTGCTGATATTGCTATAACCAATATCGTCGATGATGAAGAGTTTAAAACAACTATAAAGGAGATTGAAAAACTTGGTGTAAAGGCAAAAGGCTATGTGTCTAATGCTGCCAGTTTTGATGATTCTCAGCGTGTTATAAGTGATGTTGTTAAAGATTTCAGCAGAATTGATATCCTTGTAAATAACGCCGGAATAACAAAAGACACCCTGCTTATGCGCATGACAGAGGATCAATGGGATGCTGTAATTGCTGTAAATCTCAAGTCTGTTTTCAATCTTACCAAAGCAGTTTTACAGACAATGCTCAAACAAAGAAGCGGGTCAATCATAAACATGAGTTCAGTAGTAGGTGTTTCTGGTAATGCCGGACAAAGTAATTACGCTGCGTCCAAGGCAGGTATTCTGGGATTCACGAAAAGTGTTGCGAAGGAAGTTGGTTCGAGAAATATCAGATGCAATGCTATTGCACCAGGCTTTATTCTTACTGAAATGACTGAAAAATTACCTGAAGATGTAAAAAAAGAGTGGGCAGAAAAAATTCCTCTGAAACGTGGCGGAACCCCTGAGGATGTGGCAAATACGTGTTTGTACCTTGCCTCTGATTTGTCTTCATACGTAACCGGACAAACAATTCATGTCTGTGGAGGTATGTTAACTTAAAAATATTTATTATCTTTACAAAACCGCAGGGCACCCATCCTTTTTAGCACGAGGAAATGCAGCGAGACATATTTATTCCACACTTATTTTAAACGGGGGCCCTGCTTCTTTTTTTTTATAAGTCTCATTCAAATGAACAACACAATCTTTTTTCTGATCATTATAATTCCTGTAATGGGGTTTATTATTGAAAGATACCTCGACTACCTTAATTCAAAAATGTGGTCAGAAAAACTTCCTCCAAAACTTAAGGGGATCTGCGACGAAGAAGAATATTCAAAAACTCAACTCTATCAAAAAGAAAATAACAGGCTATCTTTCTGGACATCATCATTTAATCTTTTTGTAATCGTGGTGATGATAATCGCCGGAGGATTTGCATTGGTTGATGATCTGGCCAGATCAATAACAATAAATACTGTACTGATCTCCCTTATCTTCTTTGGAATAATTGGCTTTGCATCAGATCTCATTAATATACCATTCAGTTACTATGATACATTTGTCATAGAGAAGAGGTATGGATTTAATACAATGAAAATCAGAACATTCATCACAGATCATATAAAATCGTGGTTTATTGCCCTGCTCGTAGGGATACCTGTTCTCGCTCTTATTACATGGTTTTATTACAGGACTGGGGCTAATTTCTGGCTTTATGCCTGGGGATTGATTACTATCTTCTCAATTTTTATTAACCTGTTCTACTCTGAACTGATTGTCCCTCTTTTCAATAAACAATCCCCACTTGAGGAAGGATCATTAAGAACTGCCATTGAGGCATTTGCACAAGAAACCGGGTTTAAACTGAAAAACATCTATATTATTGATGGATCTAAAAGAAGTACCAAAGCAAATGCCTATTTCTCCGGTTTTGGTCCGAAAAAGAGAATTGTATTATATGATACTCTGCAGAATGAACTTACTGAAGAGGAGATAGTTGCGGTTCTGGCACATGAAATAGGGCACTACAAAAAGAAACATGTACTCGTTACACTGATCTTCTCAGTAATGCTTACAGGATTTATGTTATTCCTTTTTTCTCTGGTTGTTAATAATCCCGAATTATCAAAAGCATTAGGCTCGGAAACAGCAAGCTTTCATCTTGGCCTGATCGTATTCGGAATACTTTATAGTCCTGTTTCGCTTATAATCGGATTATTTTCAAACTATATTTCACGGAAAAATGAATTTACAGCTGACAGGTTTGTGAAAGAGAATTTTAAACCTGCAGTTCTCGCAGAGGCTTTAAAGAAACTTTCTGTTAAAAACCTTTCAAACATGATGCCGCATCCCGCATACGTGTTTTTTCATTATTCTCATCCTCCATTGTTAAGCAGGCTGGAAAAACTGGATTGAATTTAATTATATTTGTGCGAAAAATTGCCTCCTTAGCTCAGTTGGTAGAGCAGCTCATTCGTAATGAGCAGGTCGTGGGTTCGAGTCCCTTTTCCCGCTCAACAAAGTAAAGGCGTAGCATGCTACGC
>JANNKF010000407.1:0-2745 GCA_031396165.1 Bacteroidales bacterium
GAATCATAACCACGGTACTCAAGGCGTTGAAGTCCCTGGATTAAAATGGGATATACATTTTTATCCCCGATGTAACCAACTATTCCACACATAGGATTTTATTTTAGAATGATTGATAAGGGGGATTATTTGATCTTTGAATAAGTTATATCAAATCCAATACCGATTTTACTGGTGGCTCCTTTTAGTGCAACCCTCCTATAAATTGCATTTTTATCAGCAGTAGTCAGATAAAATCCATCATTTTCTCTTTTGCCTTTTATCAAGTCCTGCATATATTTTGCCAGGTTGAAACGGTAGGTCCCGTCTGATTCATTGTAGTATCCACCATAATATGCCTCAGAGAAAGCAAGATCCGACGGATAAATAAAATGGCCCAGGGTATCCAAAATTACTTCTGTACCATTTTTATCTTTAGCAATTAAACTTAATAGCAATTTATCAGGGGCCGGAAGTAATAACGTGTCAATGAAGGATTCTTCAACATGGAAAATCAATTCTGCCTTGTTAATGGCAAAATCTAAAGAGTCTTTCCAGTTACTCAAACTGGGTATGTATATTTTACTGCTTAACCCGCCTGTCGTTTGTAAATAGATTAGGGTGTCCCGTTGATTGAGTGTATCCGGATTGGCTGCAAATAGGGCTGTTGAGTAATCATGAACAAATCGGCTGGTGCGGGCCGAGGTTGTCTTCATCCTATAATTAATGAAAGTGGTATCCTTGGCGTTATGGTAATATAAGTTCATCTCTGAACCCCCAGCCAGTGTCCTGATACGCATGATGTTACCACCTTGATCCAAACTTCCTGCTTCGACATATAATCCTTTAAAATAATTAATGAAATCGTCGTTGACATTGTAGTTGGGAGGTTTAACTTCAGGCACCTTGAATGCCATCAGTTTCTCGGCCAGAGAGGGCAAATTGAATACAATTTTATAAAGAACCGTATCTCTTGGAGTCTCTTTGGTCGATCCGGGGGTTGGCTGGATGGAATCGTAAAAGAGTTTAAATGATTTTGGAATATAATTGGTCTCTGCCAATACTTCACTTTTTGCCATGGCTTTCAGGTCCTCGTTCTGATAATAGGTTTTATTTTCATCTAAACCTAAGTTGAGTTCATAAACTTTCAGGCTTTGTGGAGTAACCGTATCTCCATATGATTCAATGTAAAAAATCGATAGTGTCAGCGAGTCAAATATGGCACCAGTAAGATCGTTCACCTCATTCAATCGGAACTGGCAGGCAAAATCGGCTGTTGTTTTTCCAAAAACAGAATCATTGAACGTACCCAGCAAATTATATTCAGGCTTACTGGTGCGTAGCCATTCTTCCGTGACGCTATAAGATCTGATGGTGGCTTTATCAATAGAGACCTTTCTGGCTGAAACCAAATCGCCGGGCAACAATAAATCAAAGCCCGTTTTATTTATATCTTCTTTACAACCCCAAAGAGTAATCAATATCAATGCAAATCCGGCTACGTATTTGTACATTACTTTAGATGCTTTTTTCACCAATTAGTGTATTAAATTGTTAAACGTATTCTATCTAAAGTTCAAAGTTCCAAATTCAAAGTTCAAAGTTGCGTGCCAATCAGGGAGCCGCTTCAAAGCGTCCCGAGGACTCGGGAGCAACAAAGATCGGCACGCAACTTGAAACTTTGAACTTGAAACTTTAAACTCTTACATAAACAACATTTTGTCATACAGATCGTTGTACGAATCTACATAGGTATTTTCAGGCTGGTAATCCAAAAACTGTTTTTCTGTAGACTTGATATATTCCAATAGTTCAATGTTAACTTTGGGACTTCCCTGTATCACCGCATCAGAATACTGAATCGCCATTTTGCTTAAATTGACATAACTTGGCTCATCAACAGTTTCGGTATCCTTGTTGGTAATGTTGTTCATTTTTAGCTTCGTCCTGAAAGTAACATCGAGTGACTTTTTAAAGTCATCATGAAAAACTGAATAAATCACTTTCGATTTTACAAACAACGGGTTGTCATTGTATGCCTTCTTGACGTATAAGGGGACCAAGGAAGTCAACCATCCGCTGCAATGAATTAAATCGGGGGCCCAGCGTAGTTTAACAACTGTTTCAAGCACTCCACGGGCAAAGAAAATGGCCCTTTCATCATTGTCGGCAAATTCATTCCCTTTTGAATCTTTCAGAACGTGTTTACGTTGAAAATAATCTTCATTATCGATAAAATAGACCTGCATTCGTGCCGATTGAATGGAGGCTACTTTAATGATCAACGGGTGGTCGGTATCATCAATGATAAGGTTCATTCCTGATAAACGGATGACCTCATGCAGTTGATTCCGACGTTCATTTACACTACCATATCTAGGCATAAAAGTCCGGATTTCCTTTCCTCTTTCCTGGATTCCCTGTGGCAGGAACCTGGATTTTCTCGACATCTCAGTCTCCGGAAGATAAGGGGTAATTTCTGAAGAAATAAATAAGACTTTTTTCTTTTCCATTTATATCGGCTGTGAATAATTGTGCAAAATTAGTAAAATATCGGGATTATTCAATTCCAGTCGCTTACAGTGTTCTTAAAAAACCTTAATAGGTGGGGATTGGTGTTGAATTATTTATTTACTTTGCACCCTGAATTTTATTCCAAAATGCAGATAGTAAAGCATATAAACGAGCTTCGGCTTGTACTGAATGTTAAGCGGAAAGAGGGATCCCGAGTCCTCGGGATTGGAAGTTGATCCGATAGCTATCGGA
>JANNKF010000456.1:0-3637 GCA_031396165.1 Bacteroidales bacterium
GCCCTTTCAGAATTAAAAGAGGACGCTGCACTCATCGGCAGTGCATATCTGCTTAATGATGATTTCTGGAAATCTGTACAGCACGCATTACCCTTAATGTAAACTTTGAACTTTAAAGTTTAGAGTTTAGAGTTTGGAGTTTAAAGTTCAAAGTTTACATCAAGGGCAGTGCGTGCTGAATTGATTTCCAGAAATCATCATTAAGCAGATATGCACTGCCGATGAGTGCAGCGTCCTCTTTTAATTCTGAAAGGGCAACTTTGCAGTTACAGTTCTCTTTTTTCAATCTGGATTCGAACACACCGCCGAAAAGATTGTATGCAAAAGAAATGTTTCCTCCGATAACCAGTATTTCAGCCCTGAATTTTTTCAACCATGGAGCGAGAAATATACCTGCATTATCTCCAAACTCCGTAAACAGGCCCTGTATAGTTTTATCTGTCGAAGCCAATTCTGCAAGTTCTTTTACACCACTGACTTCCTTTCCGGTGTTTTTTTTATATTGCCCTATGAACCAGCGTGTAGAAAAGTAATCATCTGCAATCCCATCTTTGTAAGGGATATGATAAACACAGCCCATTTTGGGAACTTCAGGTCCGTCAACAATAGGTATCCTGTTGCTAATAAATGCCGATCCGAAGCCAGTTCCAAAAGTTATTGAGAGAGAACGGTCGGAACCTGCAGCGCTACCTGCCCAGGCTTCCCCTACTGCAAACGATGAGGCGTCATTCATAAATCTTATCAGAAAACCTTCCGGTACACCCAGACTACTCGAGATAGCATCCGTAATATTAAACCCATAGAGGTTATCATATTTTGCAACCCCTCTGATATAACTTATCCCCTTAACATAATCGAAGGGTCCGGGCATGGCAAATCCTATTCCTTTTACCTTATCAATACTTACTTTGGCCAGAACCTCAGAGAGTGCTTCGGCCCATACCGCTATAATTACATTAGCCTGAGCCTGATTACTTACTGCTCTTCCTGTTACTGTCTCTCTGAGAATTTTACCTGTGCGAAGGTCTATAGCGGCACAACTGATATGACTTCCGCCGATATCGGTGCCAATTGCAATGTTTTTATCCATATAATATCAGTAATAATAATGTAGCATGAAAAGTTATAAATAATCTGACGTTGAAAATATCTAATTTATCTGGTACTGCAAAATAAAATCTTCTCATAAAATTCTAATCTGTAATAAATTAATTAATCATGCTCATACAGAATACATAACGTATGATATTCCTCATAAAGTAATTGGTTATGATGTAGTAATTTTGGTCTTCAAATAAACAACAAACCATGCCAAATGTAACCAAAGAAGATGCCCTTCTGTATCATTGCAGGGGACGAAAAGGTAAAATTGAGGTAATACCCACCAAACCTTATGGCACACAGTATGATCTCAGCATGGCATATACTCCCGGTGTTGCATATCCCTGTCTTGAAATTGAAAAAAACCCTGAGGAAGTCTATAAATATACTGCCAAGGGAAATCTGGTAGCAGTCATCTCTAACGGAACAGCTGTCCTTGGATTGGGAGATATAGGAACCATGGCCGGCAAACCTGTTATGGAGGGCAAAGGACTCCTTTTTAAGGTATTTGCCGATGTAGATGTATTTGATATTGAGGTTGATGAAAAAGACCCTGATAAACTTATTCAGATCTGTGCTGCAATAGCCCCAACCTTTGGCGGAATTAATCTGGAAGATATAAAAGCACCCGAATGCTTTGAAGTGGAGACCCGCTTAAAGGCAATGCTTGATATTCCTGTTTTTCATGATGACCAGCATGGAACTGCGATTATTTCTGCTGCAGGACTCATTAATGCCCTTGAGATTACAAAAAAGAAAATTGAAGATATTAAAATGGTTGTTTATGGTGCCGGTGCAGCTGCCATTTCATGTTCGCGGCTCTATGTTTCTCTTGGTGTGAAAAAAGAGAACATTGTAATGGTCGACAGCAAGGGTGTTGTAAACAGAAAAAGGAACGATCTGAATAAATACAAACAGGAATTTATTACAGACAGGGATGTATATACACTTGCACAGGCTGTTGTGGGTGCCGACCTGTTTCTTGGTCTCTCCGCAGCTAATATGATGACAAAAGATATGCTGGCTTCCATGGCTAAAAACCCTATTGTTTTTGCAATGGCTAACCCCGATCCAGAGATATCATTTGAAGATGCAACGTCAACAAGGAAGGACCTTATATTCGCAACAGGCAGGTCGGACTATCCGAACCAGATCAATAATGTTCTTGGTTTCCCTTTCATTTTCAGGGGAGCACTCGACGTAAGGGCTTCAACGATAAATGAAGAGATGAAACTTGCTGCCTCCAAAGCCTTGGCAGAACTCGCCAAAGAACCAGTACCTGCCTCTGTATTAAGAGCCTATAACCTGGGAGATCTTAAGTTCGGGAAGGATTATATAATTCCTAAACCAGTCGACCCCAGGCTGATTTCATCTGTCGCACCTGCAGTAGCCAGGGCTGCAATGGAAAGTGGAGTGGCTAAGTTTCCAATTACCGACTGGGATGCCTATAAGATCACCCTTGATAAGAGGATTAGTGAACATGTCAAAAACATCGCCCGTTGCAACGGGATATAAAAGGCTCAGGTCATGCTTCGGCTTCGCTCAGCATAACGGGCATGTGGCTTGGAGCATGGAGGATGGAGGATTTAAGATCTGTTAAATAATTAACAGATCTTGCCTGTTTTTTTTCGTTCTGCAATCTGCCGGCAAACCTTCTTTTCGTACATTGTAATAATCAGGTCTGATATCTCCTTTATTGTAAAGGAACTTCTGTTTATAGTTGCATCAAACAGATAATCAAGGTTTAACGGTTTTTTATCAAGGAAATTCAGAATCATATTGTGCCTCTTCTCATCAGTATCAACCACATACTCCTCAGCAACCCCGATATCCATCTGCTTTTTTTTCATTACATTTTCAACCCGCCAGTAAAAAGGTGCAATAAGCCTGACATGGAGAGAATCTGTTATATCATGGGCAATAGAAACCCCACCCCTGCCTACAAGGATAACAAAACCCTCTTTGGACATAGTAAGAATAACATCTTTAATTGCCTTTTTAACCCTCAGATCGCTGACAAATCCTCCTGAAAAGGCCATTATCATTTCGGAAAGATTTGACAACTCAATCCCCTTATAGAAACTCTCAATCCTCTGGGTATCAGTATTGAGTTCTTTTGCAATGGCATAAATAATATCCTTGTCAACCCATTTCCATTTGGTTGTACTGTATTTTTGGTTTAGATTGCTTACAAGCAGGGCTGCTACCTGGCGTGCATCACAACCGGTAAGTCGCGACAGGGTTATCACCGGGCCTGCATCGGCAGGCGGCTTATTAAGAACAGACTCTCTGTACCTACCATCAAAATAGTCAAAAAACTTTTCCATTTGATTTTCCTCCTTCGTAGTCATTTTTCTGATAATCAAATTATCAGAATTTTAACTTATTAAATATCAACTACTTACTTCTTGTGACAGAAGATTGAGACCTTTTAAAGCTCAGAGCAATTCTTATGAAATATAAAGGTTAAAATTTACGAAAAAAAACTGAATCGGGAAAATATATTTTATGAGTGAAGGGAATCATAATATTATTA
>JANNKF010000418.1:0-2455 GCA_031396165.1 Bacteroidales bacterium
TGCAGAGATGGGTCTGTCACGTATCACCAGGCCGAAGGCAGCCTCACTCGCCGAGAAGGGGTTCAAGTCAGGGTGCAACCAGTGCCTCCTTTGCTTCCGCGTTGCCAATTTCATTTAATAGTCCCAGGTTTCTGATCTGATCGCAGATTTTTCCGCTTAAACTATGCTCGCCCCATTTGCCCAGTTTGGCGAGATAGGCACCAAACTGCTGCATCTGAACATCATTGATGGCTTTTCCGTATCTGTATACTGAAGATGGGCTTCCACCTGTAGTTGCATCAGCATCGGCAAAATTGAGAAAGTAGGGTGCATGTATATTTACTTTGTAGAAATATTTCCCCATATTCTGAATAAGCGGGTCATCGAACACATCGAATTTCCCTCCGGTAACATTTTTAAGTATTTCAAGACTTTCATACAACAATGCACCCGCAGCACCCCAGTATGATGGCCCTTCATCACATCCTCCATCATCGGAGTAACCGTTAATAAATTTGTCAAGAGAGTTAATTATTTTCTGAACACGGGCAGTTTTTTTAACAGGATCTGATTCGACTAACAGGTAACTGTAAAGCATGTTATAATTAACCCATGGATTCCAGTTATTTGGTCTTCCTCCTTTAAAACCCATATATCCGAAATCATCCCTTTCGAAATATGGATTTAAGGCTTTATTTTCAATTTCCTGCTTAAGTCTCTTCGAAATGAGAGGATGTACCTTATCAAACTCATCTTTAAATAGATACCATGTCCATGACAGGTTATTTGTAATTTCTCCAACTCCCAGATCTACTGTTGGTTCGTTAACATCAGGCAAGCCAGGACCAGGTTTCTGAAAATAAAGATGTGCCGACCATCCCCACCACGTCTGTTCACTGAAATACCAAACCGCATTAATTATCTGATCCATAAATCTTCCTTTACCCTCTGCGAGTTCACCCATTACAAGTGAAATGAGTGCATTACTGCAGGCAGCATAAGCTTCCTGTTTGCGATTACCGGACCTGGTAAATTCAAGATAATCAGTTGCTTTCACAACAGGCCAGTTGTACAAAAGATAGCTTTCTGCTTTTTCAATATATTCTTTCCTGATATTTTCGGGTAATCCTTGCCAGAAATCACGGTTCTTATACACTGGAAGTTTGTTCCAGGAATTATCTGTGATAAGAACTTTTGCAAGTTCAATTGCTTTTGCTTTATTAGCAAGAATATTTCTTTCCTTACTGTTTAGTTCAGCAAAAGCTGAATGTGAGTTTATCAGGCAAAGTATCGTAAAGAACGTTGCTGCGAATGTCTTGTATAAAGGTCTCTTTGTTTTCATATTCTGATGTTAAATATGTTAATTTTACCAACGTTATCAGCAAAGATTATTTAATGCATTAAAAGACTCGTAAAGTATGAAAAAAATAAATATCCTGAGCTTTATTTTAACAATTGCTTCATTTTCATTCCTGCCAATCTCACTCATTGCTCAAACAATTCATCAATGGGATGTTTATTCTGTTAATCTCAAAGCCAATGAGATCAGGAGTAATCCTTATAATGAAATTACTATTGCCCCCGCAACTGGATTTCTGTATGTAAATTTTATTGGTACATCTGGGGAAGCATTAAATAAATCTTATGAGATTCCTGGATTCTGGAATGGAGGTTCGGAGTGGAAGGTAAATTTTGCGCCCCCAGTCACAGGAGGATGGAAGTATTCGACCTCTTCAACCGATAAGGGTCTCAATGGCAAAAAGGGGAGTTTTACTGTTATTCCATGGACAGATGAGGAGAAGAATCTGAATCCTGTCAGGCATGGTTTTGTCAGAGTGAAGAAATCAGGTGAGGTTGCCGGGCACTATTTTGAATATTCTGATGGAACCCCATTTCTATGGATAGGAGATACATGGTGGAACTGGACAAACAGGAAAATAAAACCTGAAACATTCAGGCAGATGGTTGATAACAGGGCAGAGAAGGGTTTTAATGTTGGTCAGCTATTCCTCGGAGCAAACGGGTGGGGTAGAGAGAGTTCTCTTCTGGATGAAACTTATACGATCCTCGATACTGAACATATGAAGAGAGTGGAGGAGATGATAAAATATGCAAATTCTAAAGGTATTACTGTATGGATCCATGGATGGTGGAGCAGGGAAAATCTTAATCTCACAGCCGGTGCAGAAAAAGTAAAAAGGTACTGGAAATATCTGATTGACAGATTTTCTGCATATAATGTTATATGGGTGGGGGCAGGAGAATATAATATGTATAACAATGGAGGATTCAGCCTTGAATTCTGGAAGGAAATCGGAGCTATGATCAAAGCGGAAGATCCATATGAGAGAATTGTAGGTCTGCATAACACACCTCCGTTCTGGGATGGGGGAGCAGATGCACCACAATGGGCTACAGGGAGCGTAATGCATAATGAACCATGGCTCGACTATAATCAGAGTCAGGTTGGTCATGG
>JANNKF010000425.1:0-3442 GCA_031396165.1 Bacteroidales bacterium
TTCATTATACAGCATGATGTTTTCTGACAGGATAACTGAATTACTTCAGAAGGAAAATCCACCGATGATCTCTGCCTATTCTGGGTATGGATCCCTGACTAAGTTCCAGGATTCTTACACCACTTCTGTTATAGCACTTAATAACGACCCTGTTAAATCTTTTAATACAGTAATGACAGAAAACGAGAGAGTAAAACGCTTTGGATTTACAGCCCCTGAACTTGAAAGGGTAAAAAGTCGTATGCTTGTTTCAACAGAGAGATCATATAATGAGCGTGATAAAATGCTTTCAGGTATGATAATTTCCGAGTACATGAGCAATTTCAACAGTGAATATCCGGCCCCGGGCATAGAATACAGATATGAGCTGACAAAGTCTTTTTTGCCGACTGTAACTCTTGCTCAGGTTAACAGCCTTGCAAAGCAGTGGATGACAGAAGAGAACCAGGTAATTGTTGTTACAGGTCCGGAGAAAGAGGGGGTAGTTCTTCCCACTGAAGGGGAATTGAAAAGTGTTTTATCAGAAATTAAAACTTCTCAGATTGAACCGTATACCGAAAAAGCTATCGCATCAAGTCTGATAACTTCAGAATTAAAGGGATCCCCTGTCACTAAGGAAGAAAAAATAAAAGAATTCGACGGTATCAAGTGGACTCTCGCTAATGGAGCAACTGTCTGGCTTAAAACAACCGACAATAAGAAAGATGAAATAAATATGTCGGCTTTCAGTAATGGAGGCTATTCACTTATTTCCGCAGGGGACTTACCTTCTGCTTCACTGGCAGCAAATGC
This sequence comes from Bacteroidales bacterium, assembly GCA_031396165.1. GTDB lineage: Bacteria > Bacteroidota > Bacteroidia > Bacteroidales > VadinHA17 > LD21. Next base: position 793 of record JANNKF010000425.1, read on the forward strand.
TAAGAGCTCATGTGGAATAGGTCCGTTTTCGCAACAGGATCTCAGGAAATTCCTGGCAGGTAAAACTCTCTCAGTTTCAGCTTATCTTACCGAGCTTGAGGAGATGATTGTCGGGAACTCAACCAACAAGGATCTTGAAACAATGCTTCAACTGACATACCTTCAGTTCTCTCCAACCCGGAAGGATGATATCGCATTGAAATCTATAATCCAGAGAAGCCTGGCATCATTAGAGAACCGCAAGGCTGATCCCAATTCTGTTTTTTCGGATACCCTTTCCATGCTTATGACAAATTATAGTAATCGAACACATCTTGTAAATGCCGACTATTTCAATAAGATGGATTTCGAAAAAGCTTATGCAATTGCAAATGATAGATTCTGCGATGCGGGCGATTTTAATTTCATATTTATCGGGAACCTCGATATTCCCACAATGAAGCCGCTCGTAGAAAAGTATATTGGCTCTATCCCGGATCTGCCTCGACAGGAGTCTTGGGCTAACAACAACCTTGTACCGGCAAAAGAAAAGGTTGAGAGAAGGATCTTTGTTCCTATGAAGGATCCAAAGGCTACTGTTTACATTCATTTTTATGGTGAGATCCCATGCACTCCTGAAAACGTTGAGTACCTGAATGCCATAAGGTATATTCTTAACATGAGATATGTTGAATCTGTCAGGGAAAAGGAAGGTGGCACATATGGCGTTGGCGTATCTGCATCGTTATCAAGCAGACCTGTAAACAATTACAAAGTAACAATGAATTTTACCTGCGCCCCTGAAAGGGTTGACTATCTGAAAGGGGTACTGCTTGATGAGTTGAAAAAAATGAAAGAGACTGGCGTTACTGCAGATGAAGTGGAAAAAACCCGTCTGAATTTCCTGAAGGATGATGCTGAACGCATGAAGAACAATTCCTATGTCATGGACAGGGTGAAAAACTATGTAAACAATGGAATTTATACGCCTCTTCCAGAAAACTCTACTAACATTTATAACAATCTGGATGGCAGGAAGATTCAGGACCTGGCAAAAAGAGTGTTTGTGAATGAGTATGTTGATTTAGTTATGGTTCCAGAAAAAAGTAACTGATTTGCTATTGATTCTTTAGTAACCTTAATTCTGTTTATGACTATCGGGAATCAGGAATTTAAAATCATAAATAGCTTGAAAATCAATTTATTTACCCCGGCCCCGAGGGGAGTAAATTGATTTTGGCTAGGCCGAGCTCGCCATCAGATCTGCACCCGGTTCTTCGCTCCCCCTGGGGCCGGGGTAAACGAAGAACCGGAGCGAAATTGAGATGGGCTCGGTTCTTCGCTCCCTATGGGGTCGGGGTAAACGAAGAAAATCAATGAATTCATATGTCTGATTCCCGATACATATATATATTTTTAGAAGATCTTAATCCTTTTTGAGTCTGGATTGTTATCCTTTTAATAAACGAAAACTCTGAAAGCATGATTAACGTCTGTTCAGCATCTGCTTTTTCCCCACAGAGATTTTCTGTTTGACATGATTGATGTCTTGTCAGAGGTATCAATCATGTTTTTTTAATCTAAATGAATTCAGATGGAAAGAAAAATTGAAGGAAAAACAATTAACCCGTCACAGCAGGTTATAGACAGAGCAAATGTTAAGGAATATGATAAAATGTATAAGTATTCCATTGAGAATCCTGAAAAGTTTTGGGAGGAGCAGGCTGGTCATCTCGACTGGTATAAAAAGTGGGATAAAGTTCTTGATAAGAGTAATCCTCCATTCTTCAAATGGTTTGAGGGAGGAAAAACCAATATCATATTAAATGCTATTGACCGGCATCAGGTTACAGCCACCAGAAACAAACTCGCATTAATATGGGAAGGTGAGCCGGGGGAGACACGGTCGTTTTCGTATCATGCATTAAGTCGTGAGGTTTGTCACTTTGCCTTTATTTTGAAAAGTATGGGGGTGATGAAAGGTGATGTGGTAACTATATATATGCCACAAATCCCTGAACAGATCTTTGCAATGCTTGCCTGTGCGAAGATTGGTGCTGTACATAGTGTTGTCTATGGAGGATTTAGTCATGAAGCACTTGCCGACAGGATAAATGATGCGAACAGCAGGGTTGTTATTACTGCCGACGGCGGATACAGACGAGGCAAGATTGTGGAGATGAAAAGTGTAGTAAACAAGGCTATGGAATTATCCCCTACCATGGAGATCTGCATTACGGTTAAACGTACAGGAATTGATGTTTACATGGAAAACGGGCGCGATTACTGGTTCGAAGATCTAAAAGCGTTACCAGTTACTTTCAACAAATGTGAGACTGAGCAGATGGATTCCTCAGATATGTTGTTTCTCCTTTACACATCAGGGTCAACAGGTAAGCCCAAAGCTCTCATTCATACACATGGGGGATATAGTGTCTACACATCGACTCAAATTCATCCGCACGCTGAAAGCGCAAGGCTGCCGTTTTACGCTGTATAATTTCGGCAGCGTCAAAGTTTCATTCGCGCACATCAAGGAACTGCCCATCGATTACCTGAAAATCGACGGCAGCATCATCCAGAACATCATCACCAGTCCCAGCGAACTCGCCCGCGCGCGCGCGATCAGTCTGACCTGCCAGCGCCTGGGCATCCGTGCCATCGCCCAGAG
>JANNKF010000013.1:0-4820 GCA_031396165.1 Bacteroidales bacterium
GTTGTAAATCTGCCCAAGTCCCGGGAATACCACAGCCATCATTGTGGCTTTCATCGGATCGGCCTTAAATTTTACTTTTGCAGGTTTAAGATTTACAGGGGGGATAGTATCCTGTGCTTTACAGATTTGTGTAGCACAAACCAAAAGCAGGAATAAAATAATCAGTATATTTTTAAATTTCATCAATACAAAATCGGACCGGCATTGATATTCCGGAACATATAACGCGCGATAAAGATAATTATTTTCAGGAGTTCAGCCGGTCAAATACTCCTAAAATGCGCTCCATATCTTCAGTGGTCTCAAACGGGATCACTATTTTCCCCTTGCCTTTTTCGTTTATTCTGAAGTTTACTTTGGCTGAAAATAAGTTGTTAAGGTGTTCAGAAAGTTGTGTAAAATCTGAATTTAGCTTCTTCTTCTTTTCAACCTTACCGGGATCTTTTACCTTTTCTGACTGTAATTGTCTTACCAGATCCTCAGCCTGACGAACAGAAAGATCGCCATCGATGATCTTATAATAAATATTGATCTGCTTTTTGGGATCATCAATATTTACTAATGTCCGGGCATGTCCCATCATCAGGTGTTTGTTCTTTATCCCAAGTTGTATTTCTGCCGGAAGTTTAAGAAGGCGCAGGTAGTTTGCAACAGTTGATCTCTGTTTGCCGACCCTGTCACTCAATTGTTCCTGGGTAAGTCTGCACTCCTCAATAAGCCGCTGAAAACTAATTGCAACCTCAACAGCATCAAGGTCTTCGCGCTGAATATTTTCAACAAGTGCCAGCTCAAGCATAGCCTGATCGTCGGCAGTACGGATATAAGCCGGAACATGGGTAAGACCAGCCAGACGAGCTGCCCTGAGACGTCTTTCGCCGGCAATAAGCTGATAGCGGCCATTGCCTACCTCGCGAACAGTAAGTGGCTGGACAATGCCCAGTTTCTTAATGGAAACTGACAATTCTTCAAGCGACTGCTCATCAAATGTAGTACGGGGCTGAAATGGATTGGCCTCGATTGAATCGACTGAGATATCATGGTTCGCTTCGACTTTTTTCTCAAGAACCTCTTTCTCCACCCCATCAATCAATGCACCAAGACCTCTTCCCAACGCATTTTTCTTTATCATATTCATTGCTGTTTCCCTGATTGATACGTAATTAAACTACTTTTTAACTCTTGCTTCCTGCTTTTCGATAAGCTCTTTTGCCAGGTTAAGATAATTGACAGTTCCACGCGAGTCTGCATCATAAAGGATGGCAGGCTGGCCAAAACTAGGTGCTTCAGATAGTTTAACATTCCGCTGGATAATTGTCTTAAAAACCATTTGCTGGAAATGCTTATTCACCTCATCGGCAACCTGGTTTGATAATCTGAGACGCGAGTCGTACATTGTAAGAAGAAAACCCTCAATCTCCAGTTCCGGGTTAAGGTTATTCTGAATAATCTTTATTGTATTAAGAAGTTTCCCGAGTCCTTCGAGTGCAAAATATTCACATTGTACAGGTATAATCACAGAATGCGATGCTGTTAATGAATTAACAGTGAGCAATCCCAGCGACGGGGAACAATCTATAAGTATATAATCATAATCCCCTTCAATCTTTTTTAGCACCCCTTTGAGAATCTTCTCTCGTTCAGGTCTGTCGAGCATCTCAATTTCTGCCCCAACCAGGTCGATGTTCGAAGGAATTATTGAAAGGTTGTCAACCTGACAAGCCAGTAATGCATCGGCAGGTTCCTTACCATCTATCAGGCAATCATAAATTGTACTTCTGATCTGCCTGGTATCAATACCTATTCCCGAAGTGGCATTTGCCTGCGGATCGCCATCAACTATTAGCACTTTTTGCTCGAGAGCCGCCAGGCTGGCTGCAAGGTTAATTGCCGTAGTCGTCTTCCCAACCCCCCCCTTCTGATTCGCTATTGCTATAATCCGTCCCATCCCTTATTTAATAAATTATGTATTATTTTGAGTTTCAAATTTACTATTAATGATCCACCGCTGCGGGAAGTCAAAGATGTAATTGTATACATTTTTTTCGGGGTTTTCAACATCTTATCAACACTCAATGGACACGGACTAAAGTCCATAATAATCTCATTATCAATAACCACGGACTTTAGTCCGTGGTTAAAGGATGCTAATAACCAGGGCTTTAGCCCATATTTTTTTGATTATGGTCGTATTTTTTTCAATTACTCTTTTTATTTACATCTTTGTCTGCCACAATATAAAACAAACGAATGAACCAGCTCTCAAATAACGATAAATGGCTTGTAATTGTTAATCCGAATGCCGGCAATGGCAAGGGAAAGAAGGACTGGGACCGGATATCGGAGATCTTCTCAAGGGAAAAAATATCAATTGACCCTCATTTCACACAAAAAAAAGGAGCTGCGAAGGAGATGGTAATTGAAGCAGCATTCAATGGTTTCAGAAAAATAATTTCAGTAGGCGGAGACGGTACATTAAATGAGGTGGTAAACGGGATATTTTCACAAAATGTGTGTTCCCCTGCGGATTTTACGCTGGGCTTAATACCTGTCGGAACCGGAAACGACTGGGGACGGATGTTCGGGATACCATTAATGTATGAGGGTGCAGTTGCTGCCATCAGGGATTTTAAAGTAATACCGCATGATATTGGTGTTATAAGTTATTATTCAGGAAATGAGCCTTATAAGAACTATTTTATAAATATTGCAGGTCTGGGATTCGAAGCTGTAGTCGTAAAAAAAACCAACAGACAAAAAGACAAGGGGAGAAGTAATAAGGCAATATATTTTTACAACCTTCTGACAAGCCTGCTGTCATATAAGAATACTGATGCGGATCTAATAATTGATGGTAAAAAGACTACGGCGAGAGTTTTTTCAATAAACGTCGGCAATGGCAGATTTTGCGGAGGGGGCATGCGACAAACACCAGATGCCTTACCCGACGATGGGCTTCTGGATATAACTGTAATAAGGGATATGGGGAAAATTGAAATAATTAAAAGTTTGAAATTACTATATGATGGAACGATTCTGAGTCACCCAAAAGTCGATGGGTACAGGACAACAAATCTCCGTGTGGAATCGAAATCCCTTCTGTATGCTGAAGCTGACGGGGAGACACTCGGCCATACCCCGGTGGAATTCAGCATAATACATGCAGGAATAAATATTGTATACAACACTAAGATTATTCAGTAACCTTTATCTCGAAAAGTTTAGGCCATCGTTTCCCTGTCACAAATATTCTTTTCGTGGCATCATCCCATGCAATTCCATTCAGGACATCGGTATCAGGATTTTTGTCTGACGCCGGTAACAGTCCCTTCAAATCGATATAGCCGATAACCTTACCGCTTACAGGATCGATACGGGCAATCAGATCTGACATCCAGATGTTGGCCCAGATCTCCCCGTTGATATATTCGAGTTCATTTAGTGAGTCTATTTTTTCTTTATTATCATAGACCTCAATTCTTGAAACAACAGTAAACATCTCTGGCTCAAAATAATAGAGAACATTTGTGCCGTCACTCATAACTATTTTGTCATTCATTGTTGTAAGACCCCAGCCAGGGGTTGAATAGTAAATCTTATTAATCAGGTTGAAGGTTGATTTTTCATAAACAAAACCCACCTTATTCTCCCATGTGACCTGATATATCCGGTTGCGGTACAAGGTAATTCCTTCACCGAATAATGAAGCATCGAGATTATGCTGCCGGAGTACCTTTCCTGTTTCCAGCTCTACCTCCCTCAGGCTCGAACCAGTCTCCTGTCCTGTCCCCTCAAAGAGAATTCCATTATCATAGATTAATCCCTGTGTGAAGGCATCACGGCTATGCGGGTATGTATGAATCACCCGGAAACCATATCTTTTCGGTACCACATCAGAATATATTATCATAAACCGTGTTATTGTATTCTGCCCTTTCCCTCCTCTGTAAGAAGTAACTTTCAGCGATTTTCTTCCGGTAGTAACAGTAAAAGAAGATGGAATACCATACTCCCACGGCTCTGCCTTAAGAGTGGTTACATGCTTGCTATCGAAGGAAACCACAACTGAATCAGGAAGTCGGTTCTTATCGGTCAATGCAAGTACCACATTTACCTTATCATTAAGTTTAAAACCGGTATTTTCTTCAGGCGAGATCATTGTAATAAGTTTTGCTGCCACTTCCGAAGGTGCAGAAACAGTTTTGATTGTCTCATCTGCTTTTTTACCGGCTCTGCCTGAGCAGGAGAGCGTCCATGTTAGTAACAGTATAAGTGAAACTGAGATAAAGTACTTTGGATAATCAGTTCTCATCTGGCTTTGATTTCTTGTTAAATATTCTTTTAAATATATTCCTACGCGAAGAGGCAATTCTTTTCTCAGCCTCCATCTGCTTAATTTCAAAGGGGTTAAGCATCTGCCAGATTTCACTCCAGCCGGGGAATCCACCAACATTTTTATCGTCAATAAAAATATCAGCATCAATTTTGCGGCTTATTGATTCATTAAAGATTTCTTCAGGGTAATTCTTATTTACGGCATAAAACTCAATACCATTCTTGCGGCAGTACTCAACAGCATCATCAAGCTCCTTACCAGCCCGGAATGTCCACAAAATAAGTCTCGCTCCCATCTTTTCAAGTTCTTTCAGAGTGCGGAAAGCAAATAGTTTTTCCTTGCCGATGGCAGGATATTCATGTTCAACTATTGTGCCGTCAAAATCGACTGCAATCTTTATCCCGTTAAAGTCAACCATCAGTTATTTTCTAATTATACAAAACTAATAATAATGAGTAAGATTTGCTATAATTAATAATCAGTACTT
>JANNKF010000017.1:0-7698 GCA_031396165.1 Bacteroidales bacterium
AAAATATTCTGATATATGGGGCTTCAGGAAGTGTCGGTACGTTTGCTGTTCAGTTGGGAAAGTATTTTGGAGCAAATGTGACTGCTGTATGCAGTACGGCAAATATCGACCTTGTAAAATCGCTAGGTGCGGATAATCTAATTGATTATACCAAACAAGATTTCACAAAACAGGAAACCCGGTTCGATATTATTTTTGATGCGGTTGGAAAAACTACCAAATCAGCTTGCAGAGATTTACTTAAGCCAATTGGAAAGTATATATCTGTTTTCAGTTCTCCGCGGAAAAATCAAAATGATTTACTGACGCTGAAGGAGCTTATTGAATCCGGAAAGCTTAAGACAGTGATAGACAGAAGGTACACTCTTGAACAGATCAGAGAGGCGCATGCATATGTAGAAAAGTTCCATAAAAAAGGAAATGTTGTTATAAATATTCTGGAAAATCAGTGACCCGGAGGCACTGTTTGTCAGCCTCATAACACAAGAGTGTTTAATCCTGCCAGTAGCCTGCCTACAGAATATACCTCCCTCATATTTCAACAGAATATTGCATTAAAGGATTTTGTAAATACCTTTCTAAAGATTATTTTTACTTCAGGTAGAAAAACACAATTTAATCTTTATCAGTTTTAGAAAATAGATCTATCCTTAAAATTAAAATCCTTTTTTTATGAAGAAAGTTAATGGACTTCAACAGTATTTGATTATAATACTCATTTGTGCATCTGCTGTATGCCTGTTCGCTTTTTTTCAATATCATTTTATTCAAAAAACTGAATTAAACCCTTATGATTATATTATACCTGTAATAGTAGGAGCAATATTCGGAGCATTAATAACCCGCAATAGAATACTATTAAAGGAACTGACCATAGAACGGGAAATTGTAGTTGAAAAAAATAAAAAGATCCATTCGTATATTGGTACAATAGTGCACGATCTAAAGTCTCCTTTATCAGCTATTTACAGTCTTATGGATCTCTTCAGTGAAGAAACGGCTAGCTTGAATAATGACCAGAAGGTGTATTTAAATCTAATGAAACAGAGTTCAACATCGATGCTTGAGAATATTTCTTTAATACTTGATAATACCAGGTTGGAATCCGGATTAAAACCTGATCATCTGGAAATAGGTAATCCATATTATACAATTCAATCGACAATTGACAAGTACATAATAGAGGCTCTTAATAAGAGCATATCAATTCAAAGGATCATAGATAAAAATCTGCCACATGTTGAATATGATAAAAGCACCCTCGACAGAATCTTATCAAACCTTATCAGCAATGCAATTAAATATTCACCATCCAATACCCAGGTAAAAATTTATACTGAAGTGTTTGCCCACAGACTTAATATTATTGTTAAAGATGAGGGTCTGGGGATGTCAGAAGAAGATCTCAGAAATGTTTTTCAGGAATTCAGGAAACTTAGTGCCCGCCCAACCGGCGCAGAAGTATCAACAGGCCTTGGCTTGTCGATTGCAAAGAAACTTATTGATCAGTTAGGTGGAGAGATTGTTGCTCATTCAGATGGTAAGAACAGGGGATCTGCATTTAAGATAAAATTAAATATTAAGAGTGATTCCTCATTAGTCACCGTTTGAATTGGTTATAATTGATAATTTTAACAATTATGTAACCTTAAACGATTCCTGATGAACAAGTCACTATTTTCTCTTTGTCTGGCAATGTTTTTAGTATCTCTTAACCTCTCCTCCCAGAGCTCCCTTACAATTGAAATGATCATGCAGGGTGAAAAGTTTAGCGGTTTCGCACCAACTGCTGTTCAGTGGGCTCCCACAGGTAACCGCGTTTATTTCAACTGGAACCCTGATATGGAACCACTGCCATCACTGTATGTTACAACCCCTTCAAAACCTGTCCCTGTAAAGGTGACCCCCGAGGAGAAAAAAACCCTTCCTGCTTTCCGGGGAACATACAATCGGAACAGGACAAAGATGTTATTTGAAAAAGACGGTGATCTGTATATGCTCGATATAAAAACCGGTATGTCAAAACAGATATCTTCCACAGTTGCCAGTGAGAGCAGCCCGGTATTCAGTAAGAATGAAGATAAGGTAATATATAATAGCGGCAATAATCTGTTTTCATGGGATATAGCCACTGGAACTATAGCCCAGCTAACAGATCTCCGTCAGGGTAAAGAGAAACCCGAAGAATCGCCGTACACCAATCCACGCGACAGATGGTTGCATAACAACGAGATGTATCTTATTAAGGTTCTTGCTGAAAGAAAGAATACCAGGGATCTTTCTGAAAAAGAAAGAAAAATGCTCGAACCCGCACGGCCGAAAGTGATCTATACCGGTTCAGGAATAACCCGCTCACCGAAACTGAGTCCCGATAATAACTACCTCACATGGCTCACATCTCAGACTGTGGAAAATAAGTCAACCATAATACCTTCGTATGTTACCGAATCGGGTTATACTGAAGATATGCGCTCGAGATCCAAAGTAGGTGATAATATCTCTTTGTCATCCGGACTTTCTATTTACGACATTATTGGCGATACTGTTTATGCAGTAAAAATTGATGATATCCCGGGTATCACTGATAAACCTGAATATGTTTCAGATTATCCGGTTAAGAAATCAGTTATCTCAAAAAATCCGGAAAAACCCGAAAAACCTGAAAAAAGGGGAGTCAGGATCAGTGAACCTGTCTGGTCCGACAATGGGTCCTTTGCGGTTGTGGATATTTCTTCGAACGATAACAAAGATCGCTGGATAATGCTTGTCGACATTAATACCGGTGGTTTGAAATTGCTCGACAGACAGCATGATGAGGCATGGATTGGCGGGCCGGGCATAGGATACAGTGGTTCTGCAGGATGGCTGTCCGATAATAAGACACTATTCTTCCAGTCGGAGGAGACAGGATATTCACATCTGTATTCCATCGATGTAACAACAGGTACAAAAAAGGCATGGACCTCAGGCAATTATGAAGTGTCGGAATTGACTCTCTCGAAGGACAGGAAATTCTGGTATTTTATTTCAAATGAAGTTGATCCCGGTATTAATGAGTTATATAGAATCTCTGTAGCAGATGGTTCAAAAACAAGGCTCACAAATTTTGAGGGAGGTATAACGGCAGAACTCTCCCCTGATGAGAAATATTTTGCCATCCTCCTCTCGAAGGCCAGCAATCCATGGGAACTTTATATAATGGAGAACAGGGAGAAGGCTGTTCCCGTAAAGGTTACAGAATCATTAACACCGGCATTCAAAGCCTACAACTGGATAAACCCCGATTATATTAAGATCATCGCATCTGACGGGGTCCAGGTCCCTGCACGTTTATATAAGCCAGCAAACCCGGTAAAAAACGGACCGGCTGTGATCTTTGTTCATGGAGCAGGATATCTTCAGAATGCACACCGCTGGTGGAGCAGTTATTCCCGTGAATATATGTTCCATAATTTTCTTGTTGATAATGGCTATACCGTTCTTGATATTGATTACCGGGGAAGTGCGGGCTATGGTCGCGACTGGCGTACTGCTGTCTACAGGTTTATGGGCGGAAGAGACCTCGATGACAATGTCGACGGTGCAAAATATCTTGTCGATCAGTGTCAGGTTGATCCAGCCAGAATAGGCATCTATGGAGGCTCATATGGAGGATTTATTACTCTTATGGCTATGTTTACCAAACCCGGCACTTTTGCTGCAGGAGCAGGGTTGAGGTCAGTTACCGACTGGGCACACTATAACCATGGCTACACTTCTGATATCCTTAACACACCGGCTACCGACTCTCTTGCCTATGTTAAAAGTTCTCCTGTTTATTATGCCGAAGGACTGAAAGGAGCATTATTAATGTGTCATGGAATGATTGATGATAATGTTCATTTCCAGGATATTGTAAGGCTTTCACAGCGACTTATCGAACTGGGCAAAGATAATTGGGAACTGGCTGTTTATCCTCTTGAGAGGCATGGTTTTCTGGAGCCATCCAGCTGGACAGATGAATACAAACGTATTTTTAAGCTGTTTGAGGAAAACCTGAAGAAGTAGGCGCAGGTGAGACTCTGCGTCCCGAGAGCTATCGGCTCTCAGCGAATAACTCTGCGTCAGCCTAAGCTTGTCGAAGGCCTCCGCAGTAAAAGAATTTTTCATTTCTGACTTACAACAGGCAGCGAATTCATTAATAATGATACTGCTGTGGAACAACCGAATGCCGAACCTGGTTTTGTTTCACCTGTTCTAGTGGCCCATTTTGTATGAATCAGGTTCTTTGAGTTCCGGTTATTGTAAGCAACCTTTGCATTTAATTTCAGCCATTCAACAAGGTCCGTTTTGTTTAATTCCAAAGTATACATACGTGCATAACGGGCAAATATTCCTTTGAATCCCGGAAGATCATTCCCGTTATCTTCATTATTCATAACCTTTCCATTGTACATATTATCCCTGATGTAGCCTGCAATTTTTTGTGCTTCTGCCAGATAACTGTCTTCATTGGTGTATTTATAAAGCATTGTTGCAGCACCCAGATAGGTCCCCTGGTTATAAGTTGAACTCCAGTTGCTTATTTTCAGCTTTCCCGTTTTCTTATCTAAATCAACATTGTCATTCAGTTTACCCGTAGCTGCATCGAACAGGTAAATTTTTGACCATGTGTAAAGTGCAATAGCTTTGTTATAATAGGTACTATCACCCGTAGCTCTTGCCAGGTAGCAACATGCCACCATAGCCGGCCCGTTGATGCATGAATTTTTGGTAGTTTTTGTATGATACCACAGGAGTCCTCCACCATACGCATTTGTAAATGCACGTGCCCACATTTTATCAAACTGTTCTTTTGCTTTTTCACGATAGGCAATATTACCTGTCATCAAATAGCCCCTGACACTGAATAAAACTGCCCAGGCAATATCGTCGTTGTATTTGTTACCCTGCCAGTCAGCTCCGTTTTTTTCAATGAAGTTTTTATACATAGCCTCATACATCGTTTTGTATTTGGGATCTTTGGTAACTTCATATGCATCCAGGACAACTTCCATCATCTCTGCATTATCCCAAAAATGACCTTTAACCGATTCCATATTATAGCTTGTATACCATGCGGAAAAGACTCTATCAGCAATTGCAGAGGTGGGGGCAACATCCTGTGGCATCTCTTTAAGGAATATCCATCTTTGCAGATCTGTGGCGGAGGATCTTGCCAGATCAACATTTGCACCATTGGCAGTGTCGCCTGAATGTAAATTTAACGAGAAATCGGGGTTAGCTGCAGTTCGTAAGTAATACGATCCTTGTCCGGCTTTTTTGATTGTCCAGTTAACATCGTTGTTACCTGTGTCGGCAAATACATCAGCATTTACAGAATCGCCCGGAGTTGAAGCCGTATGAAGAAGTTTTCCACTGGCAACATTTGTCAGTGTGTAATCACTGTTGCCAACATGTGTTACTATCCATCTCTGAGCATCCGATCCGGTATTGGTCCAGCAATCAACATTGGTGCTATTCTCCATTGAAGAGTTCTTAACATCAAGCAAGTGATTACTCACTTTTGATCTTACGGTATAGATTGCCCCTGATGTTATACCGGCTGTCTGGGCAAAGGCAACACCTGCATTTACAAAAAAGAATATCAGGAAAACTGTTCGAAAGATGAATGATTTCATTTTTATCAAAATTTGAGGATCAGATAATAATTGTTAAATATAAATACAATATACAGGTAAGCCTAAAGGAAAATGTACGAAACAGGATCTTTTAACAATAAACTTAATATTATGAAATCACTTAATGATGACATAAATATTTCCCTGCTTTGACCTCCGTATCTTTCAATGGCAACCATAGTTATGATAAGGACATTCGACGGGCTCAATTTATTTTACTATATTTAACAAACATCTGCGAAATTAAATTCTATGAAAAAATTATTAATCGTTCCCGTAATTTGTTACCTGCTGACCTCCTGTGTTGCAATACACACCGGATCCATCAGTTCTTCCTCTATCGGTAAAACTGTGAAATATGAGGATATAGCCTGTGGTGTCTCACAGACAGACAGACTTTTTGGACTGGGCAGTCTTTCCCAGGATGCATTGGTTTTGGAAGCAAAGCGCGAAATGATTAAGAACAGGCCTTTAATGCCTGATGAAGAATACGCTAACTACACCCTTGACTTTAAAAATACTTACTGGCCCTTTTATATTCAGAACAAGGTAACTATGTGTACTGATGTTGTCAGATTTACCAATGACAATATAAATGATCCCTATTCTGAGAAATATAAAATGAAGCTTGTTGGAGTAATTATCTCAAATGAACTATTTGCAATAGGCGATTCAATAATTGATGAAAAATTTAATGAAGCAACTATAATTTCTCTACAAAATGATAAGATCGCAAGGATCATGTATAAAACCGGGGAAGACAAAATCAGGACAAAAAAGATTTCAATAGAAAAGATCTACTCAAAAAATAAATCCTACAAGGGACATGCAACAGGGGGGATGTATATTTATACAGACAATGGCCGGGAGACAAGCGGGAGAATTATTGCAGTGGGTTTAAATTCGATAATAATCAGGAACAGTGAATTTTACAAAAAGATCCAAATACTTGATTACAATGAATAACTCAACGCTTACAAAAACAATCCAGCATGAGTAACCCCGTGGCTTCAGCCCGGGGAAAACAATCCAGCTTCAATAACATATTGGCTTCAGCCCGGGGAACACAATTGATAAATCATACATGAGAGGAGGTCTTATGATAAAAAATGTGATACTTGCATTTGCATTGCTTTTAATTTTTCCGGGTTTAACCGCTCAAAAAGAAAACTCCCTGCTGAGTGAAGAGATCAGAAAACTCGACCTGGCTCATGCTGCCGCAATTTTCAAAGGAGATGCAGCAGCACTCGACAGCCTGATGGATGACGACATTACTGTTAACCATCCGACAAACCGGATTGTTAAGGAAAAGAAAGAGCTGCTTGATCTCATCCGGCAGGGTGTCATTCGTTACACATCCTTTGAGCGGTTCCCCGAAACTTTTTTATTCTTTAATGACATGGTAGTGGTAATGGGCAATGAAATCGTTGTTCCTGCCAGGGGAGCTCCAAACGAAGGAAAAACACTGCAACGCCGTTATACAAATGTATGGATGAAGCGGGATGGGCAGTGGCGTCTCACTGTTCGGCATGCAAATAATATATGCCCCTGAGATTGATTTTGTAGCTCATTCGAATATATTCGGCTGAACGGGTTCATTCATGCATCATTTGATTTTCTTTACAAAAGGATCTGTCTTTTTATATAAAATCGTGTTTCCTTTAAACATCAGGTCCCTGCATCCTAACCATCAACTGCTGGAACGAATGGACAGAAGGAAGCTACCTCGAGCAGGATGGCAGTCTCTTAAACCACTTTTTTCTGCTGCCTGCTGCCTGTCGTCTCCTGTATTCAGCGTTGCAACACCCGAATATTAATCCTAAATGGAAATTATTTGTTTTATTTTAAAATTTGGTTGCCATGAATTAAATGTTAATCATTTATTTTTATATTCCGGTGCGCTGCACCTTTGTCCCCTACGATAAACATTTATCTACATATATTTCGCAGCTCTGCTGCTAAATAAATGGAATGATAATCCTCTTTAGTGAAGAATACCGGAATAATTGCAGAATACTTTTCGGGCTAATTACAGGTG
>JANNKF010000058.1:0-2631 GCA_031396165.1 Bacteroidales bacterium
TTTAAATCATTATTTAAATTGGCTGAACGTCTTCATAAAACAAATATTCTGCGGCAATACATCAACACTTATGAAGAATTTGTAAACCGGGGTGGAGAGATGAATGAAGAAGCTGCATCAAAAATTCAATGGGCTAAAGAAAAAGCAGACTGGCTTGATCCTTTTATTTCAAAAAAGGACCAATTACTGGATTACTATAATAAGGATGAAATAATTCAACCTGAATGTTCGAAAAATAACACCTGGGATAATCCAAGTTATTCGAGTTCAATAGGTTACTCATTCTGGTCAAATCCATCTCGTAAATGGAGTTAATCATAATCTGATTCCCAAAGCAAACGTCTTCAGTATTTATAACTGGATTGTTGTCTTAAATCAGTAGTTAACAAGGTAATCCCTATAGGCGGCTCCAACATTGACAATTTTGCTTTATCATGGTAAATGCATCTATTCCCGAAGCAATTCGATTTATACCCGGGATGCCTAAGACTTGTAAAAGAGTTGGATATTCCGGTGATATTGGTTCTTCGTCACATTTGGGGAAGATAAATTTCACAAGAAAAATACTACAAACATCTGATATTCAATAAAATAAGCTAATAATTTCTTGATAATTAGGTCTATATTTATTATCTTTAAGTAATTTAATAACAGTTACTTATGAGGATAAATCACCTTATTGGCTTGCCCAAATTCAGCATAAATAAAATAGAACATAATAATAACAACCTCAAGATATTTGCTTCATTTAAGTCAAGACGGTCCCAATGCCCAGTCTGTGGTAGTTTCAGTATTTCGGTTCATGATTCTTACACTCGAAAGTTAGCTGATCTTTCTGTTTTTCAAAATTCCACCACCATCTTACTTCAAACAAGAAAATTTAAATGCAAAGAGCCAACCTGTCATCGCAAGGTATTTTCCGAACAGACACCTTATACCCTAAGATATTCAAGAAGAACTGTCAGGGTGTCGAATATATTGAAAACACTATCAATAGAACTTACAGGGAAGCTCGGAAGCCTTTTATCTAACCAACTATTGTTTCCGGTTAGTACCTCTACCGTTACCCGAATAGCACTTAAACAGCAGCTTCCAGTTATAATACAACCAATGGTTCTCGGAGTCGATGATTGGGCATTTCGTAAAGGAGTAAACTATGGAACTGTTTTGATTGATATGGTGACGTCCAGACCAATTGAATTATTAAAATCCAGGGAAGGTACTGATTTAAAGGAATGGCTTACGAAATATCCAGATATCAAGATTGTTACGAGAGATCGGGCTAGTTCATACTCTTCAGCCATTAATGAAGTTTGCCCTGGTGCAATTCAAGTAGCTGATCGATTTCATTTATTAATGAATCTATCTGATGCTTTAGATAAATATTTCAAAAGTGTAAGCCATGAAATCAGGTTCGTGATAAAAAACAAGTGCAAAGAATACAACAATATTCCGCCAAATGTCATATTCGGCAATGTTAAGGAAGAGACTGATTCCAAATCTTCATTTGTCATACAGAAAACAGGAAAAGTATGTAACGATCAACGAATTGATACTTTTAACAAAGTGAAAGAACTTCAAGAAAAAGGTATCGGTTCCCGAAGAATCTCAAGAGAGTTAAGGATAAGTCGAGGTACTGTTCGTTCTTATTTTATTCAGGAATCCTTATCTCCTAGAAATAGCTCAAGATCAACAAACTTTGATGTATTTACCAAACATATTTTGGTCCGGTTAAATACCAAGGGCTACAAGATAAAAGATATTATTGAGGAGATCCTTGTACTAGGATTTAATGGAGGTAAAACACAGGCTTATAACAACATAAACCTTATCAAGTCAGAGTACAAGATTAATATTCCAGATTTCACTGAGCTTCTGCAAACCCCTATTCACTATATCAAACCGTTAAGTTCCAGAAAGCTGTCAAAATATATTGGATTCTGTCTTAACGATATAAATGACACCGATGAAAGAATCTACATGGAAACACTTCTGGATAATATTCCGGAATTTCGTATTGTCAGAAAATTAGTTCAGATTTTTAGAACGATGCTCAAAAAAGGTTGTGGCAATATAAAAAGATGGATTGACTTTATAAAGCGCTCAAAACATAAATTATCTGGCTTGAGAACATTTGCCAATGGTCTAAGTTGGGATATTAAAGCAGTTGAAAATGGAATACGCCTGCCTTGGAGCAATGGAACTGTGGAAGGCCATGTAAACAGAATTAAGAGCATTAAACGGCAAATGTATGGTAGGGCCAGCTTTGAACTGCTGCGAAGAAAGGTAATTTTGTCTCAAACCGGGTAATACTTCCCCAAATATGACGAAGAACCGTGATATTGACCCCCCTTCTCCGGTCATATTGACCCCCATCAAGGATGATGGTTCAGAGAACTCTAATGACTGACAATTTTACCGTTTTTTTCTTAAACTTTCACCTTTTAATTCAATTCTGTAGGAAGTGTGCACTATCCTATCAAGAATCGCATCGGCCAGCGTCTCTTCCCCAATGATATCATACCAGTTTGCTACGGGTAACTGACTGGCAATCATTGTTGATGATTTTCCATGCCTATCTTCAATTATCTCCATTAAGTCTAATTGTTGCTGCGGTTCAAGACGAGTCAG
>JANNKF010000108.1:0-16790 GCA_031396165.1 Bacteroidales bacterium
AGTGCCACGCCATGGCGTGGCATCAACTCTCACAGAGAACCACTGAGAAAACTAATTTTAGATTGAAAAAAATCTTAATTTTACTATCAAATTCATAATTCAGATGAAACAGCTATTTATTGCATTTTTATTCATAGGACTGTTGGTCTCATTTACAGATTGTTATGGGGCAATAAAAGATCCGGTACCCGGTGCATCACAAATTGATCTTTACAGAAGTCTGATTGAAGGGAAGTCAGTGGGCATTGTTGCCAATCAGACCTCAATGGTCGGTCAGACTCATCTTGTTGATAATCTGGTTTCTATTGGGATAGACATAAGAGTGATCTTTGCCCCGGAGCATGGGTTCAGAAACATGGCTGATGCGGGCGAACTGATTGACAACGGAAAAGACCCCGTTACAGGTATCAGGATAATCAGTTTGTATGGGAACCATCAGAAACCTACATCTGAAGACCTGACAGGTATTGATGTTGTACTATTTGATATTCAGGATGTTGGAACCCGCTTCTATACGTATATTTCCACACTTCATTATTTGCTGGAAGCCTGTGCGGAAAACAATAAAAAATGTATAATACTCGACAGGCCCAATCCAAACGGTTTTTATTTCGATGGTAATATTCTGGATACAGCTTATCGCTCTTTTGTAGGAATGGATCCGGTACCGATAGTGCATGGAATGACTGTCGGAGAATACGGTCAGATGCTAAATGGCGAAGGATGGCTTAAAGGTGGTGTTAAATGCGATCTCACAGTTATTAAGTGTAAAGAATACACTCATAATACTTACTACGAGCTTCCTGTTAAACCTTCCCCTAACCTGCCAAACCAGAATTCAGTTTACCTTTACCCGTCAACTTGTTTTTTTGAGGGAACTGTGCTCTCGCTGGGAAGAGGAACAGCCTTCCCGTTTCAGGTGTTTGGTAGTCCCGACATGCCCGACAGGGGATTCAGTTTTACCCCGGAGAGTGTGCCGGGGGCAAAAAATCCACCGCTTCTGGGGGTTAAATGTTATGGTACCGATCTGAGAGGTGCCATGAAAAACAACCTGGTACCCAAACCACAGATTAATCTCGAATGGATAATAAGTGCATATAACGATTTTCCTCAGAAAGATAAATTTTTCACAAAGTATTTCGATACACTTGCCGGGGGTCCCGGACTAAGGGAACAGATTCAAATGGGGATGAGTGCCAATGAGATACGGGCAGGTTGGAAAGAAGGATTGGAGAAATTTGGCAAAATCAGGGAGAAATACCTGCTATATAAATAATTGACTTTATTCCAAGGATTGCTTCGTCGCTTTGCTCCTCGCAATGACCTACAAATAAACATGATCCGTATTGCTGTTCTTCACAAAACAAATTTACGTGTCGCGTCATTGCGAGGAGCGCAGCCCTATTGCTCGGCGAAGTCTCCAGACTTCGTCGATATTAAAATGTAGTCTCAGACTAAACTATCTGAAAAGCGAAGTTACAAACTTCGCTTAGCTCTGAAGTTTTAGCTTATATTCTTCCGGGATAAACTTTCAGTGCTTCGGCAAGTATAAGCATAGCCTGTTTCAGATCGTCTATTTTGAGAACATATGCTATGCGGACTTCATTTTTACCGGATCCGGGAGTTGAGTAGAATCCTGATGCCGGCGCTACCATAACTGTCTCATTCTTAAATTCAAAATCCTCAAGCAACCATTGCGCAAACTTGTCGGCATCATCAACAGGCAATTTCACAACTGTATAAAATGCTCCTTTTGGTTTCGGACAATAAACTCCCGGTATTTTGTTTAGGGCCTCCACCATATAGTTTCTGCGCGCTGTATATTCTTTATTGACCCCTTCGAAATAGTCAGCAGGCGTATCAATAGATGCCTCTGCCACTATCTGGCCGAGTCCCGGAGGGGAAAGCCTAGCCTGGGCAAACTTTAGCGCGGTGCAGATAACATCTTTATTTTTTGTAATAAGCGCTCCGATCCTAATGCCACATTCGCTGTATCTCTTTGATACAGAGTCGAGAAGAATGACATTATTTTCAATTCCTTCAAGGTTCATCGCTGAAAAATGTTCAGCACCGTCGTAACAGAACTCGCGGTAAGCCTCATCGGAAAAGAGGAAGAGATCGTGTTTTCTGATTATCTCTTTAAGCTGTAGCAATTCATGCTTTGAGTAAAGGTATCCCGTGGGATTATTCGGGTTACAGATAATTATTCCTTTTGTTTTTGATGTTATTTTTTTCTCAATTTCTTCAATGGGAGGAAGAGCAAAATCGTCCTTAATATGCGATGTAACAGGAACAATTTTTATCCCGGCAGTCGTTGCGAAACCGTTGTAATTGGCATAAAAAGGTTCCGGAGTAATAACCTCTTCACCCGGATTGACACATGACATCAGCGCAAAAAGAATTGCCTCCGAGCCTCCGGTTGTTATTAATATTTCGGTATGATCGATCTTAATGCCGATCTTCTGATAATATGCAGCCAGCTTACGGCGGTACGATTCATTCCCTGCCGAATGGCTGTATTCCAGAACTTTCAGGTTTATATTGCGAATCGCATTCATAGCCACCTCAGGAGTAGGGATGTCGGGTTGTCCTATATTAAGGTGATATACCTTCCTTCCTTTACGTTTTGCTTCTTCTGAATACGGAACAAGCTTCCTGATTGGCGATGAGGGCATCGCTTTTCCTTTATCGGATATTGCTGGCATAATTTTAGCTTTATTTTTGTCAAACAAAAGTAAACAATTTGAATAACTGAAAATATGATGTATGACACTTAATTGAAGAAAAAACTTTAACCACGGAAACCACGGAATAACACGGAGTCAACAATCCGTTTAACTCCGTGTACCCCGTGGTTATTGTTTTTTTTCTTTTCTTTTCTTCAATACGGATGACACAGATTTCCACAGAATTTTTGATCCGTGTTTTCTCCGTGACACTCCGTGTACCCCGTGGTTATTGTTTTTTTCTTTTCTTTTCTTCACCACGGAAACCACGGATTAACACGGAGTCAACAATCCGTGTACTTCCGTGAAACCCGTGGTAAGAAATAAATCACGAAAAAAACTTAAATTTACTTTTTGCCAGAAATCAAATTTAGCATTTATGAAAAGGATCGCATTGCATATATTTCATTTTCTATTTTTATTGTTTCTTTTTTCCATCCAGCTGAATGCCCAGATCACCGGCTTTAATAAGATTAAATGGGAGCGTGAAAAAATTGCCCGCGGACTCATCTGGAAATCTGCACACACTATCCTGAATGATTCTGTTCCACAGAATATTAACCTGCTGATAGTTAATGCCAAAAAGAGGAAAATAGCTCTTTATTATGAACCGGGAAAAAACAGTTTAACAAGTTTGCAGGCTAAAAAAGCAGGTGCACTTGCCGCTGTAAATGCAGGGTTTTTTAATATAAAGGAAGGAGGATCAGTGACATATATCCGTTCCGGCGGATTGATTTCTGATTCAGACACTGCCAGAAAATGGAACCGGAATTCGAACATGACTGGATCGTTGCTCATAGATAACGACGGAACTGTTTTAATTGAAAGTGCACATACCAACAACTGGTATGATAGTCATCCGGAGTATCCTGAAGTTCTCGTAACCGGACCTTTATTGTTAGCCGGAAAACAGAGGTTGCAACTTCCACTGACGCCACTGGTTGTAAATAAGCATCCGAGGAGCGTAATAGGAAACCGGGGAAACAGCAGGATATTAATTGTAACCCTTGATGGACGGTCGGATCAGGCTGCAGGAATGACATTAAATGAGGTCTCTGAGCTGATGCGTTTGCTTCGATGCAAGGATGCGGTTAATCTCGATGGAGGGGGCTCCACAACCCTGTGGATCTCCGGCAAGCCTAATAATGGTGTTGTTAATATGCCAAGTGATAATAAAAAATTTGACCATGAAGGTGAGCGGGCCGTCTCTGATATCCTGATAATCAGATAGAGATTAGTTCTTGTCTATAAGTATGGCACAGGATAGTTTTGCTACTTCGCGACAAAATTCATAATTGTATTTTTCAACAGTGTCGTTAAGAGTGTGGTAGTAGGGATCGGAACCGGCCGACATAAAGAAAAGAGCTTTATATCCATTTACAAAGAACGGATAACTGTCACTCTGTTTAAAATAGGTATTATTATTGTTAGTCTTCAAAGATGTGAACCTGCTGCAAAGAGTCTCTGCCTCCTTTCTCAGATTATGGGAGTTATCGTAGTCAATAATATTTACAACCCATTCAGCCTTGTTCATTGAAGGCTGATATCCGATCATATCATTATTGAGCATCAGTTTGATCTTCTTCTGGTTAAGTTTTGCATTGTTTGAATAGCTAAAACTTCCTAACAGGCCAAGCTCCTCGGCGCCGAATGCAATGAATTCAATGGTATTTGCAGGAGAATAATTTTCCTTCTTCATTACCCTGGCTATTTCAAAGAGAGCCGCCACTCCGCTGGCATTATCATTGGCTCCGGGAGCAACTGTAAAGGGATCTCCGGTTGTTAAAATATCGTCGTAATGTGCCCCGATAATACAAACGGAATCAGGATATACAGAGCCTTGCAGTGATGTGATCACATTATACTGCCAGTATTGATAGTTAATATTTCTGTAGGTTTTGACAGACATGAAAGAATCCAGTCTGCATCCGGAATATCCCAGTCGTTCAAATCTTTTCTTAAGGTTAATAGCCACAACGCGTCGATTGCCGGCCAGTGCAAAACGTGTACTCATCCCCTGAAGCCAGGTCACAACTGACCTCAGTGAATCGGCGCTGATTTCTGAATTGAATTCGTTTGTCAGTCGTTCCTTCCTTTCAGCTTCTGTTTCCTCATCCTTTGTACATTTCGAAACAAATAAACAAAGGAGGATTATACTAAAAATGAAAATCAGTCTCCGGTAATTCTTCATTCGTTACTGTTTAGAAGTATTTGAAATGGTATTATTTTACACTTTAATGCAGATCCCGGTCCTTTTTCCGGTTGCACTCCGCTAATGTAACGATTTTTTATAATTTTGCATTTCATTCATTTTAAATAACATCATTGTAAATCATGGATATTCCTTCAAAATATGAACCGGGCAAAGCTGAGAGCAAATGGTACCGGTACTGGATGGATAACGGTTTTTTTAAAAGCACCCCTGATGAAAGAGAACCCTATACGATAGTTATTCCTCCGCCAAACGTTACCGGTGTGCTTCACATGGGTCATATGCTGAATAATACAATTCAGGATGTACTTGTCCGAAGGGCAAGAATGCAGGGAAAGAATGCATGCTGGGTGCCTGGTACAGATCATGCCTCAATAGCCACTGAGGCAAAAGTTGTTGCAAAACTTAAGGCTGAAGGAATTGAAAAGAGGGATCTGAGCAGGGAGAAATTTATGGAGCATGCCTGGGAATGGACCCACAAGCATGGCGGAATAATACTTGAACAGCTGAAAAGACTCGGTGCTTCATGCGACTGGGACCGTACACTCTTTACAATGGATGAAAAGAGAAACGATTCTGTAATTAAAGTATTTGTTGATCTGTATAATAAGGGACTCATTTACAGGGGTGTACGAATGGTTAACTGGGATCCTCAGGCAATGACTGCCGTTTCGGATGAGGAGGTTATTCATACTGAAGAAAAATCCAAACTCTATTATGTAAGGTATAAAATTGTAGGGGAAGATGGTTACGTAATGGTTGCAACCACGAGGCCCGAGACAATTCTTGGGGATACTGCTGTCTGTGCCAATCCTGATGACGAGCGATATAAATATCTGAAAGGTAAGAAGGTTATAGTCCCCATGGCAAACCGTGAGGTTCCCTTTATTTTTGACAGTTATGTTGATCCCGAATTCGGAACAGGATGTCTGAAGATAACTCCTGCTCATGATATTAATGACTATGAGATCGGACTCAGGCATAACCTGCCGTCGATAGATGTTTTCAACGAAGACGGGACTATCAGCTCAAGGGCCGGTATGTTTGAAGGTATCGACAGGTTTGAAGCGAAATCGCTTGCTGAAAAGGAGCTTCAGAGAACCGGTAACCTGGTAAAAGTTGAAGACTATAATAACAAAATAGGTCGTTCGGAACGGACCAATGCCGTTATTGAACCACGTCTATCGCTGCAATGGTTCCTGAAAATGAAGGATCTTTCGATACCTGCGCTTGAGGCAGTTATGAGTGATGAAGTCCAGATCCATCCTGCAAAGTTCAAAAATCTCTACAGACACTGGATGGAAAATGTTCGCGACTGGTGCATAAGCAGACAACTATGGTGGGGTCACCGGATCCCGGCATGGTATTATAATAATAATGAATTTGTTGTGGCTGATAATGCCGGTGATGCACTTATACTGGCTAGAAAGAAAAGTGGCAATATCAGTCTACAGGAAAGCGATCTGAGACAGGATGAAGACGTGCTTGACACATGGTTCTCTTCATGGCTCTGGCCAATAGTATCGTTCGATGGTATAACAGATCCCGGTAATAAGGATATTAAATATTATTACCCTACAAACGATCTGGTAACAGCGCCTGAAATTCTGTTCTTCTGGGTTGCGCGAATGATTATCGCAGGATATGAATATACAGGTAAGAAGCCGTTCAGCAATGTATATCTGACCGGTCTTGTCAGGGACCAGCAGAAGAGGAAGATGTCAAAATCGCTTGGAAACTCACCTGAACCGATCGAACTGATTGAAAAATACGGTGCTGATGGTGTCAGGGTGGGTATGTTGCTATGTTCCCCTGCCGGCAATGACCTGCTGTATGAAGATTCTCTTCCCGAACAGGGACGTAATTTTGCAAATAAGATCTGGAACGCATTCAGGCTGGTGAAGAACTGGGAAGTGGATGATTCTATTGAACAACCTGAGTCCTCTGCTATTGCTATAAAGTGGATGGATGAGGTGCTAAATAAATCAATAAGCGAGATCGGGCTCAACTTTGAGAAATTCAGGATCTCTGAAGCTCTGATGACAACATACAAGCTTTTCTGGGATGAGTTCTCCGGATGGTACCTCGAGATCATAAAGCCTGAATATCAGAAACCAATTGACAAAATTACTTTTGAAGCAACAATCACTCTCTTTGATAAACTTATCAGACTGATTCACCCGTTTATGCCATTCATAACCGAAGAGATCTGGCAGCTTCTGAGTGAGCGAAAGAATGGAGAAAGTGTAATGATTACACTTATTCCCGCTGCAGGAGAATATAACAAAGAAATGGTTGCCGGGTTTGAATCTGTGAAAGAAACCATAAGTGCGGTACGTTCCGTAAGAAAAGAAAAAGATATTCCGAATAAGGAAAAACTTGAACTCTTTATTCTGTCAGACCCGGATAACCAGGTTTCAGGATACCTTCCTGTGATTAAAAAACTTTGTAACCTGTCTGAGGTTAAATTCGTTTCAGAAAAACGTGAGGGAGCCGTTTCATTTATGACTGGTACCACTGAATTTTTCATCCCGCTTGATGGTAAGCTTGATATTGGAGCAGAGATTCTGAAAATCAGTGAGGAAATTGAATATCATAGGGGATTTCTTACAGCAGTTTTAAAAAAGCTTGATAATGAGCGTTTTGTTCAGAATGCACCGGCTTCTGTACTCGATCTGGAAAGAAAAAAGAAAAGTGATGCAGAGTCGAAGATAAAGTCACTGGCAGAACGGATTCAGGAACTTAAAAAGCTAAAAATGCTTTAGAGGCTGTAATGATTAATGACTTATTGGACTGCATGACCGCATGACCGCAGGACCGCAAGACAATCTTACGGCATCAGCTTCCTCACAAAATAATTTTCACCGACTGGCTCCATTTCCCAGTCGTCATTAAGGATGAGATGCCACCCTTCTCCATAAAAGTGGTTTTTGTCGGGTTTGAATCCTTTTGCTGTGATTCTAAGATATTTAAAGCTATTTGAAACAAGACATCCCCCTTCATCGACTGTGAGTTTACCCCAGTTGTCCGAAACTCTCATTGAGCTGTAAAGTGTCCCGAGGGTATCAAGCGGCTGGACATTTTCCGGTTCAAAGTCAAAATACGGACTTTCAAGTTCAATGAATACTACTGGTTTTTCTGTGAAAGTACTAATAAGTTTATGTACGCTCTCTTTTATATCTGCCAGTCTTTTTTCCTCTTCCTTATTTATAACATCGATATCATAACTAAGAGCAAGACTTCCCGCAACATCTCTGCAAACTGCCGGAAGTTCGATATTATACAATTCCCTTACCGCGTTACCCAGATCAAAGTTGTCAGTTTTAATTGTTTTAAAGTCAAATCCTTTATCGTAAAGCAGTGAAGCGTAAAGTGCCCCATGAATAATACCATATGATCTTGAATATGACTGCACTCCGTAAAATCTGTCAAGAGTCTCAAAAAGTCTTGTTTTAAACTCCGGAGGGGTATTTGTGCAGAAAAGGATATATGTAAATGTTGCGAGGCCTTCATATGTCTCAAAACGGTTTTCCATTGTAGCATATTTGCTATACATCTCCCTGTTGGATCCCCTGAAAATAAGCGCATCTCTAATTGCGAGCTGACGTTCATCCGCATCGGAATTTATAGCTTTCCTTAGTGCTTTCCACTCGAGTTTGATCCATCTTCTTGCATCTTTGTCATCCATGTTACTGACATTAAACAATGCAGGAGCAATCCCCTTTGATTCCTGATACTGGTGGTAAAGTGCGTGTATGGCACGTGTTTTTATCCGGTATTCATCCTCCTC
Organism: Bacteroidales bacterium; assembly: GCA_031396165.1. GTDB lineage: Bacteria > Bacteroidota > Bacteroidia > Bacteroidales > VadinHA17 > LD21. The sequence continues at coordinate 8,729 of JANNKF010000108.1, forward strand.
CATTGGCAGAGGTGTCAGTGCATACTGTGAACCCCCGAAATTTACCGGTACGTTATTGCCAATAATCAGCTCTTTAGGATACAATCCTGTATAAACACCATCTTTTTCTTTCAGAAGTCCTTCATTGTCAGGTGCATTGGCAGTTGCCCTGCGACTTGTGCGATCAACAAACAAGATCGGTCCATAGAGGTTTTCACCCCATAGCTTCCCATTATCACGATTGCAGAGTTCTTCAATACTTTTAATGTAATAGTCTGCTTTTACTGTAGTAAAGTAGGTCTCTGCAGTCTTCTCCTTACAACTTATAAGAAAAAGAAGAAGAAAAAACGAAATCCATTTATTCATTCCCGCGGCTTTGTCGACCCGAAAGTAATGAAAAATAATTCATAATATTCATCATGATGATGCTAAAGTTCTTTTTCTAAATAGCCTTAAGACTCATGTCGAGACTCTTTATATGATGGGTCAGGGCTCCCACAGAGATGAAGTCAACTCCACACTCAGCATAAGATCTGATGGTTTCGAGTGTTATTCCCCCCGATGATTCTGTCTCGAATCTGCCTGAAATAATGCTTACAGCTTTGTATGTCTCTTCAACAGAAAAATTGTCAAGCATGATCCTGTGTACACCTCCAATGGCGAGGATTCTATGAATATCCTCAATGCTTCTGGCTTCAATTTCGACTTTAAGATTCAGATTATTTAATTTCAGATATTCGAGGGTTTTGGAGATAGCTTTCTCAATTCCTCCTGCGTAATCGATGTGATTGTCTTTGAGCATAATCATATCGTACAAACCCATACGGTGATTCATTCCTCCCCCGATCCTTACCGCCTCTTTTTCAATTAACCGGAATCCCGGTGTGGTTTTTCGCGTGTCAAGAATTCTGGTATTCAGTCCTTTAAGCCGGGTAACATACTCATTTGTGCTTGTTGCAATACCACTCATGCGTTGCATGATATTGAGGACCAGCCTCTCTGATTTCAGGATAGAAAGTGTGGGCCCTGAAAGGTAGAATGCTATATCTCCTGGAAGAACATTGGCTCCATCTTCCAGAAGTTTATCAATTTTCAGTTCTTTGTCGATTGTGTAAAAAAGCTCTTTTGCGATCCTTATTCCTGCAAGGATCCCTTTCTCTTTGATAAGTAGTTTTGCTTTGCCTGAAGCCGATTTGGGTATTGAGGCGATTGAAGAATGATCTCCATCGCCTAAATCCTCATCGAGACTTCTGAGAATGAATTCTCTGAGAATACTATTTTCCATCATCGGGTTCAATACGGATCACATGAATCATAAGCTCCTGGTTAACTTTCTTCAAAAGGATATACACCCTGAAGTCACCCCTTTCTGTCTTTAGATTACCAATAGCGTATTGTGCATCATTCTTTGCCCCCTGGTGCATTATATTAAAATCCTTTGTATGATATTCACTAAAAAAATCACTGAGGATTGTCTCTGCAACATTCTTTTTGTAAAAATCTTCTTTTTCAAGGAGAAGAAGTTCAATAGTGGAATTCATATACTTCGACAATTCGGCAGCATTCCCGGCCTTAATAGCAATTGAAATTCCGGCAGGTATTTTAACCTGGTCCTGCGCTGAGACACTCAGGATGTTCAATGTTATCAATAAAGCCGGAATAATATATAATGATTTCATTTCACTTCAGTTTTGAATCTCCCTCTCAAAATGGAAGAGCTCACAAATTTAACAATAAATCGATAAGAAATCGTCTGAATAGCTACTTACTATTATTTTCAATGGTTTACAATGAATCCTTTGTTCCAAAAGACACAGCAAATATTATGCCCATGATTTAATTGTTACTTTTGTAACAATAGATATTGTGTTTAAGTTTCCCGCCATTTATATGAAAATTAATTTATTACTCACCGGAAAGACAACGGACAAAAATGTTTCAGAGCTGGCTGATCTGTATATTTCACGCATAAATAAATATTCTGTATTTGAAGTGATTACCCTTCCTGAACTTAAAAACACAAAAAACATGTTGGTTAAGGATCAGAAAATGAAGGAGGGGCAAAAAATCCTGCAGGCCATTACTTCAGAAGACTATGTGATCCTCCTTGATGAGAAAGGAAAAGAGTTCAGAACTTCTGAGTTTTCGGGTTTGATGGAGAAAACTTTTATGCTGCCCAAAAAACGCATTATATTTGTAATAGGAGGTCCCTGGGGTTTTTCAGATGAAGTTTACAACAGGGCTGATATAAAAATGTCACTCTCCAGAATGACTTTCCCTCACCAGCTGGTACGATTATTGTTCCTTGAACAGCTTTACAGGGTATTTACAATTATAAAAGGTGAACCGTATCACCATGAATAAGATCTAACTATCAGATTATGAACGGTAAAAAATACAGGTTGGTTCTGTTAATGCTCACCATTTTGTTTGTCTTAATATCACTTTTTACCGAATCGTTATATTTCAGTGATTTTGAATATCATTTCAGGACCAGGTTGTTTAACAAAGCACTTATTGAGAAGGAAAAACTCCTTGAGGAGTGTCTGGAAAAAATGAGGCCCATTCTGGCAATGGAAGATCATCATGGATCGATGCCGGAAAACACCTTGTTTGCCCTGGCTGAACAAAACAGAATTACCATTCTTGAGTTCCTCGATAATAAACTTTGGTACTGGTCGGAGAATGGTTTTAATGTGCCGACTGATCTTAAAGATACTGCTTTTAATAAGCCACTGGTCTTCCTTCAGAATGGCTGGTTTCTTACACGTTCTGTTGAGGCGGGCAATGAAAAGATTGTGGGATTGCTCAGGTTACGCACCGACTACGGTTTTGAAAACGACATAATTAAGAGTGGATTTGAGAAGGATTACCACGTTCCGGGAAACGTGAATCTGAGTACTGACAAAAATGCATCAGAGTATCACATCAATGACAGGTCGGGGCATTTCCTGTTCACACTCATGTTTCCTGAAGTAAAGTTGAACACATATTTCATTCTTGTTCCGCTCTGCTTCTGGACAGTAACTTTTTTTCTCATCATTCTACTTGCTCTTGAACTGTTTAAGTTAATGATTAGCAAAGGGAAACCGGTGCTTCCGATATTGTTACTGGTTCTCTTTTTTGTGTTTATTTATATTGCGTTCCTCTTTTCTTCATGGCCTGCAGTGTTCTTTAAAACCGAGTTTTTTTCACCATACAGGTTTTCTTTGAATAGTCTTGTGCCCACCCTGGGGCATCTAGTTCTGATCGCGATTCTTACTGCAGTTTCTTCAGGTTTTTTTTACAGATATTTTCCATTAACCGACAGGCAGGGCTCAAACATAAAAAATAATTTTCTTTTCCTTAGTGGTTCGCTGATCCTTTCTGCTTTAATGATAATTATTGTACATTTCACATTCACGAAACTTATATCGACTTCCAATATTAATTTTGAAACATATAAGGTTCTTGAAATGAGCTTGTTTACTGTGGCGGGTTTTTTGTCGGTATTATTTCTGATGCTCGTTCCGGTACTCTTTCTTTTAAGGATCCTCAGGAGTGCAAGGTTTATAAATCACAGCTTATTCAGTTTATCGGTAATACCCTCTTTACTCCTGATCGTCTTATTCTTCAGTCGCGATCCTGGTACACTTATTCCACTTGCCTTGTTCTACCTGACTCTGGTTGGAAGTATCTGGTTAATTGAAAAAAACAGGGTCGGACTTTTCAATCTGACAATAATATTCTCACTTATCTACGGATTATATTGCCTCTGGATAATTACAGTTCATTCTGAAGAAAAAAGTGTAGAAAACATTAAGATTCAGGCTGTTGCCCTATCGACTGATAATGATCCGGAAGCTGAGCACCTGCTGCTCAATATGTGGCCTTCAATATCGACAGACACGAATCTGTCGGGTCTTATGAAGGTCCCTTATTTCAGTAAAATTGATGTAGATGGCATTTCAGATTATTTGCAGAACACATACTTTACCGGGTACTGGCGTAATTTTTCATTCAGAATTGTCTGCTGCCGCAATGATGAGCCTCTGGATCTTGGTCCTGGTAACGATATGGCCAGTAATTGTTTTAGTTTTTTTGATAACCGTATAAAGCTCAATGGTCACCTGCTAACAGGAACCGGTTTCTATTTTATGGACAATCAGGGTGGCAGATCATATTATCTGGGGAGGATCTTCGGAAAAGGTGATGGCAACTTTACTAATGGCTTATTCATTGAATTATACAGCGATATTAATGTATTTCAACCGGGTTATTCATCAATTCTTCTGGACAAGAAGTATCATGGATATTCCGGACTGAAGGATTATTCCTTCGCAAAATACCTTAATGGGGGAATTGTATTAGAGACCGGTGCGTTTCCTTTTGATAAGACAGATAATGAGTATGTTGAAGACGTTTCGGATTACCGGATCTTCAGGGCTGAAGGATTTAAACATGTTCTTTATAAAAACGGAAATGCTACAGTAATTATATCCAGACCTTATCTTACAATCGGAGATAGTGTAATTTCATTTGCTTACCTTTTTGCATTCATCCTTCTGTTCTCCAATATTGTTATCCTGTTTATCAGGCGGCCTGTTGTGAAAAGTGTAAATATGTTTAATTTCCGTCAGAAGCTTCAACTCTCCTACATAGGCATCCTGTTGTTTTCTTTCATCCTGATTGGTGTTGTAGTAGCCTATCTGACTATTAATCAGTACCAATCGAAACATTATGAGAATATCAAAGAAAAGCTTAATTCAATATATCTTGAGCTCGACGGGAAGCTTGCCATGGAGGATCATATTTCAGATAACTGGAGCAGCGGGAACTATACCTCGCTCAGTGAATTTCTTATTAAATTATCAAATATTTTTAATACAGATATTAATCTGTATGATCTTACCGGTAATCTGATTTCTACATCGAGACCTGAACTTTTTTATCGTGATCTTACCAGTAACAGAATTAACAACATTGCCTTAATAAACCTTAAGGACCTTTTGCGAACCGAATATTTTCAGAAGGAGAATATAGGAAATCTTGAATACCTGTCGGCTTATACACCCTTTTTAAACGCAGAGAATAAGGTAATGGCATATCTTAATCTCCCGTATTTCAGAATGCAGAGCGTGCTGGCTAAGGAGATTTCAAATCTCATAGTTGCTGTTATTAATTTCACACTGCTTCTGATCGTTATAACAATGAGTATTGCAGTGTTTATCAGCGGCAGACTTACCGCTCCGTTATCTATGCTAAGTGAAGGATTGGCTGCTGTTGAGGTTGGCAAGAAGAGTGAGCATCTGAAATACCGTGGAAATGATGAGATTGCAGAGTTAGTGAGACAATACAACAGAATGGTTGACGAAATTGAAGAGAGCACTCATAAGCTGGCTAATTCGGAAAGAGAATATGCCTGGAGGGAAATGGCCAAACAGATAGCACATGAGATTAAAAATCCGCTGACTCCTATGAAGCTTAATGTTCAGCATCTTCTCAAATCGTGGAAGGATAATGTTCCCGGATTTGGAGAGCGGCTGGAGCAATTCACTAAAAACCAGATTGAATATATTGATAACCTCGCATCGATCGCCACAGCATTTTCAGCCTTTGCAAAGATGCCTGGAACAAAACCCGTGGAAGTAAACCTTATCGATCAGTTAAAGATTACACTGGAGCTCTTTAAAGATGCAGACAATACGGCATTTGAGGTTGAATGGCCACACGAAAATAAAATAATTGTATATGCCGACAAAGAGCATCTGAACGGAGTCTTTTCCAATCTGATAAAGAATGGGATCCAGTCAATTCCACCGGGACGTGAAGGACTTATAAAGGTCAGTATGGAAATTAAAAATGATAAAGCTGTTGTAGCAATCTCAGACAACGGGAGCGGGATCTCAGGAGATCTTCAGAAGAAATTGTTTACTCCAAATTTTACAACCAAAAGCTCGGGAATGGGACTCGGGTTATCTATTGTTAAGAAATATCTCGAGAGTGCCGGCGGGAGGATCTGGTTTGAATCTGAAGCTGATATAGGATCTGTGTTTTATGTTGAACTGCCACTGAAGTACACTGTGGAGAAACCAGGAAGTGCCTGGAGTGCCTAGAGTACTTAGAGTGCCTAAAGTGCCTAAAGTACTTAGAGTTAGAGAAAAAGATAGATGCTTATTTTAACTTTAGGCACTCCGAACTTTAGGCACTCCGGACTTTAGTGTACAATAACAGTTTTTTGCGTAGATAATTCAATTTATTAGTTATATTAGCGGTTCATTTAAGTTTCTAATGAGAGGAAGCTCAGGCTGCAATATATCTACTCGCCTTCTTTTTATGTTAATGCTTTCAGTGTTAACCTTTTCTCTTTTTTCACAGGACAGGAAAATCAGTGGTGTAATAAATGAGTATAAAAGTGTAACGGCTATCGGCCCCGGTCTGAATAACATCACTCTGGCGGATGTCAACAACATTGTCGCCGGGGATACTGTGCTTCTTATTCAGATGAAAGGGGCTATAATTTTAGAGGCGGGGGGATTCAGGGAACCTGTTGGAGTCCCAGGTAGTTATGAATTTCTTATTGTTCAATCAGTTGATCTTGGAACCAGGGTTGTTGTTTTCACAAACCCTATCCTGAACAACTATGATATAAAAGGTTTAGTTCAATTAGTAACTGTTCCTTCATATACTTCAGCAACAGTTAAAGGAACACTCACATGCCAACCCTGGGACAGTATAAGTAAAACAGGGGGTGTATTAACTATGATTGTAGGAAGAACTCTTTCACTGAATGCCAATATTGACGTTGCAGGGAAAGGTTTTTTTGGGGGCGCTATTCCTCCCATTGCCTCTGCCGGAATATGTTCAAGTGATCCTGGTTATGACAATTTTAATTACCCTGTTAGCTTTACAAATTCTGGTTTCAAAGGTGAAAGTCCGGTAATAAGAGTTTGGATTGATTTTACAAATATTCCTTCAATAAATCCCAACTATTCGAAAGGTAAAGGTAAGAGTTATACAGGTGGAGGTGGTGGAAATGGAAAATATTCGGGTGGTGGAGGAGGTGCATCATTTTATAGTACTGGTGGGAGCGGAGGTTTTGAGCCAAATCCTGCATGTGCATCACCGAATTCTGGAGGAGTTGGTGGTAGAAAGGTAAATGCTGATTTAGAACTTGAAGGGAAACTTTTACTTGGTAGTGGAGGTGGCGGATCAACCTATGAATCAGCTCCTACAGCTTCTGCCGGAGGCAAGGGTGGCGGGATAATAATAATATTGTGCGAAATCCTTAAAGGTAAAGGGAAAGTCATCACTGCCGACGGAGCCCAACCTTCGACAACAGCCTCAGGTAATGCTGGTGCTGGTGGCGGTGGCGGAGGCGGATCAATTGCACTTTATCAACAGAGTTTTTCGACCCCACTTGATAGTTCTCTACTGACTATATCAGCCAAAGGTGGAAAAGGTGGAAATACTTCCAATAATTTTGGTGAAGGTGGTGGAGGAGGTGGGGGCTTTATCCTTACAAATAATCCAATAAATCCCGGTAATGTTACTAAACCCACTGCAGGAGGATTAGGTGGATCCAGATCCCCATCGGGATCAGGGGCAGCCGGAACGGCCGGAATAGATCTCACTACATTTGCTCCAACGCTTAACGGATTTTTATTCAATTCAATTAAATCAGAAATAACAGGAAATCTTATTGATTCAATATGCTCAAATGTGCCGTTTGGAACTATTCTGGGAACAAAACCTGTCGGAGGAGTTGAAGGAACGGGGTATCACTATGAGTGGCAGTACAGTACGCTTGCTAATCCAACTGACCCTGATTATATTCCGGCTGCAGGTGTAAATAACCTGCAAGACTATTCACCTGGTATTTTGACTGTTACAACATGGTTCAGGAGAGTAGTCACCGATAATGGCACCCCTTTACCGCTTACAGATAAAAGCACACCTGTCAAAATAATTGTCCAGCAGGCAATTACAGGAAATTTGATAGGGAAGGATACAACAATCTGCTATAATCAGAACCCGCTTCCGCTAGTGCCTTTGAATGCCGGACCATCAAATGGTAGCAGTCTTAATTATTATATATATAAAT
>JANNKF010000116.1:0-14187 GCA_031396165.1 Bacteroidales bacterium
TGCAAGAGCTGAAAAAAGAAAAACAACAATCGCAATTTTTAAAGTTTTATGAAGTGTTTTCATATCTATATATGTTTTAAATTTTCAAATATTGGGTGCAATACTACTTATCCCACCATACTCTGGAATCCATTTTATCACCACCAGTAAGTCTTGAAACAGCAGCTTCTACACCTACTTTGGTAAGAGAATAATCAGTAGTGCCATACATATACCTGCGGGGTATTACTTTAGGATCATTGGTTGCATCAGGTGCCGGTAGCAGAGCAGGTACATTTGTCCTTCTCCAGTTACTCCATCCCTGAATGCCATCAGGGAAATAAGCGATCCACTGCTGTGTAGCTATCTTTGAAACATTAGCTCCTGTTCCGAATGCGGCTGAAAGTGCAACATTAGGCCCGGTCAGATAACCGGCAGTAGGTGCAGCCAGACCCCACTGCGTGAATGATGCTGCAATACCAGCCTCATAAAGGGTCTGTGTACTTGCTGTCTCTGTTGTCCATCCTCTGTCGGCAGCTTCAGCGCGTGCAAGCAACACGCTTGAAGCTTTTACAATATAGAGTGGACTTTTTTCTGTTCTGAATGACGGGGCAAAAACATATGCGTAGTTTGGATTTGCATTAGTCCAGGCCGTAACAGTTTCTCGCTTTTGTCCATAAGGAACTCCCTGTGTTGAAGGTGCACCTGTTGATGTTGCACCGAATACACCTGAACGAAGGTCTCCACCAAGTGTAGTAACAAGCATTGTAGTCATAGTTGCACTTTCACCAAAATCTTTACGACCGTCATACATATTATAGTAGGGGTTTCTGAAATTACCACCTGAATAGGTTAGTTTAAAGTTATCAGCGTTTGTTGCAATATAGCCAGCGCCATCGGCAAGAGCTGCCTTAAACTCTACAGCTGCGTATTCAGAAGCGCCAGGGTATTGTTTGGATAGTCTTAATGCCATAAGCATTCTGAGAGAATTGGCAAATTTTTGCCATTTAGCAGTACTTCCATCATATGCAATATCTCCTTTTATTGCAGCACCGGACGTAAACTGGGCAACAGCTTCTGTTAATTCCTTAATCAAATCCTTGTAAATAACTTCCTGTGTATCATAAGTTACATTAGGATCGCCCTTAAGAGCATCTTTATAAGGTATATCACCCCAGCGGTCAGTCATAGTCCAGTAAATATATGCCTTGAGAATTCTGGCAATTGCAATCTGGTTCTCATTGGCACCATTAAGAGAAGCGGCTGTTTTTGTTTTCTCATCAGAATTTGTCAGAATGATATTCTGAAGATCATACAAACTACCAGCGTAAGTACCTGCCGGGGAGGCAAGGTTAGCAGCGTACTGAGAAAAGTCGGGATATTGCGTTTCAGAAATAAACTGGCAATAAAGTGAGGGACCGTTCTGTGAAGCAAAACCACCAACTCCTGAGAGTACGTTAGATAATAAGGCGGCTGTATTTGGAGTATTAGTTGCGCCAGGGTTAACATTAGTGTCACCAAAATCCTCAAGCTTGCTGCAAGCTGCAATAAGAGCCACCGCAAGAATCAGAGATAGTATTTTGTACATCGATTTTTTCATTTTTAAAAAGTTTTAAATATTACTAATTGGCTGATCCTTAGAATATTATCTTAAGATTTGCACCAAATGAACGTATCCCGGGTAACTGGCCTGATTCACCTGCTGCGCGGGAGATCTCAGATGGGTCGAAGTCGTTATTGGTCTTATTCCAGATTAACCATGGGTTTTGAGCAACAACTGAAACTGTAGCATCTGAAATATATTTGCTAAGACCAACCTTTGCAACCGGAATATTATAGCCAAGACTCACTTCACGAAGTTTGAAGTATGAGAGGTCATATACGAAAGAATCGAATATTTTGTTGTTGTACAAGCTGTGATAATACTCCTGTGCATCAACATAGTAATCAACATCTGCACCACTAGTCTGATCAACACCAAACACATGGACACCACCTCCATCAGCAACAGCGTCACGAATTGGAAAACCTTTGTCGTTAAGACCTGATGTTCTTGCAGTTAGGCCTGAAAAGGAACCCCACATATCTGAAAGAGAGAAGAATTTACCACCAATTTGATAATCAAAGTTAACTCCGACTGAGAAATCCTTCAGGATCTTAAATGAGTTCTGGATACCACCAGTATACTTAGGCAGAACACTTCCAAAATATTTATTAGGATCTGATATGTAGAATCCGGTTGATGTGAGCAAAGGTTTTCCGTTTGCATCAACTTTCATACCGCTTCCGAACAACTGGCCCCACTGCATGTTAATTGCATGGACCATGTTTGGTGTTGTAGCGGACCAGTTTTGCTGTACCTGGAATTTTTCAATACCTTCTGCAATTTTTACTATCTTCTGTTCGATTAGGTATGCAAATGATACATTAAGATCCCATCTTAAGCTTGGAGAGTTAACCGGATTTAGATTAACAGCAAGGTCAAGACCCTTCTTTGTAATCTCGCCGGTATTCAGAAGTTTTGAAGTAAAACCGCTGTAGTTGGCAATTGATACTGAATAAGGAATATCCTTCTCTGTTCCATCCCAGTAAGTAGCTATAAGTCCTACTCTATTCTTTAAGAATCTAACTTCGAGACCGAATTCCTTCATCTGTTTTACAGCCCCGTGAATGGCCGGGTCAACATTCTGATCCGGTGTTCCCATCAGGAAGTTACCATTCCACTGATACTGGCCAACGCCGTAAGCAAATCCAGGATATGCATATATATCGAGAGCCTGTGGAATCTCTCCCCATGAAGCACGTAATTTACCAAAACTTAAGAAAGGAAGCTCAAGCAGATCGCTGAATACAAATGATCCTCCGAATGACTTGGATAAAATTGAGTTAGCATTTGCTGGCAGCGTTGAATACCAGTCATTACGAAGTGTAAATTCTGCAAAAAGGTAATCTCTGAAGCCAACATCTCCTCTGATAAATGCCGCTTTATATTTTTGAGTTTCCCTGTCATTTATTACCTCAGGCTGATCTTTAGAGTTACTAACAGTATAAAGGTTTTTAATATTAAAACCATTAACGGTATTTGCCCTGTTCATCTTGTAAAGAGAACTAAAAAAGTCAGTACCTGCGTTAGCGTTAACACTGATATCATTAAATTTCTTACTGTAAGAAAGCAACGTTTCAAAATTCTCTCTTGTTGAATAGGAAGTCTGTGTTCTGTAATAACCTTTTGCTTCAGGTGAATTACCGGTTGTCTGGGTTCCACTGTCATTTAAATCTGAACTGTATCTCCATTCACCCCATACATTATTCTGTTGTCTTCTGTAGGTCCCTTTAATAGAAAGACCTTCAATAATCTTATATGTTAAGGATACATCACCAAAAAGACGGTCAGCCCTGTTTCCAATATTTACAAGATCGAACCATTTATAAAAATTATACCAATAGTTACCAGCATAAAAATTCTTGGTTGCTGCCGGATCATAAACAGTCGGGTTGTTATGGTTCCAGCTTCCCCAAATACCATCAGGAGTTCTTATGTCTTTAAGTTCCTTCATTTTTGCCATATCAACATCTCTATGGAACCACTGGTTGAATGAACCTGTTGACTGGTTAGAATAACCGTCGTCAAATTCACCATCAGTCATTGTCGTGAAGAAATTAACATTTGCACCGAAAGTAAGTTTCTTGGTAATATTATAAGTTGATTTTACAGAAAAATTGGTTTTGTTAAGTGCTGTTCCGGGAAGCAATCCTTTAACATTGACATTTCCAATAACTGCACGTATATTGAACCCTTCAGCTACCTTTGAGAAAGCAATACTATTATTAAGAGTCAAACCTGTTTCAAAGAAGTCCCTAGCATTTGTTGGCTGAGGAGTAAGTTTTGCTGTCTGGTAAGAATAAGGATGTCCACCATACCATGCATACCATGGAATATACTCCTGTCCCGACATTCTCGGACCCCAACTTGCGTCATCTGAATAATCGTGATAATATTTACCATCAAGAGCCTGCCATTCGGCCGGATCGACACCTGGTCTGTAATTATACCTGGTTAGATTGGATTCTGCCCCACCGGCATAATCATTCTGATAGTTTGGCATGATATATACCTTTGAAGCCAGAAATCCTGTGTTAACCTCAACTCCCATGGTTTTTGAACCTGTGGCCTTAGCTTTTTTGGTTGTAATAATAATAGCACCGTTGGCTCCCTGTGCACCAAGGATAGCCGATGCACTCGGTCCGGAAAGGACACTGATGTCTTCAATTTCGTCGACATTAAGGTCATTTGAGTTCGGAAGAATTGTTCCATCAACGACGTAGAGTACACCTCCTGCACCGGTACTGAAACCACCTTCACCACGGAGGCGGATTTCACCTGTGCGGCCAAGTGCGGCTGCGGATTGTCCACGAAACTGAATACCAGATACTTTACCGGCAAGTGCATTATTTACGTTTGTTTGCCTTGCTTCGGCAAGTTTGTCACCTCCAACTACCTGGTTCAGAGCAGAAGAACTCTTCGGTGCTCTTTTAATTCCGTAACCACTTGTTACAACTACTTCCTGTAATCCAATAAGATCGGATTCAAGAACAGCGTCAATTACTCGGCGACCTGTAATTTCAATTTCCTGTTTCTTCATCCCGATATAGGAGAAGACAAGAGTTGTTGCAGTTTGCGGCGTAGTAATCGAATATTTTCCATCCACACCTGTAAGGGCACCAAGAGTAGTTCCTTTGACAGACACAGAGACACCAGGAATTGGCCCTTCTCCTTGAACAGCAGAGGTAACCGTACCTGTAATGACTATTGTCTGTGCCAATAAAGTGTGGCCACCTATAAACACAAACAATACAATCAGCAGAAATAGTTTCTTCATACGAATTAGTTTTAGGTTTAAGTAAATCAATCGCGGTAAAAATATGTATTAAGCAATTAAATTCCAAATGATACTAATAATTTATAAATGTGATTAAGCAAAAGTGCACTTTTGAGTAATACCTCGCAAAAATTAAATGGTTTTTCCAAAATAAAACGCGTACTTCATTACATATTGTTTAATAAAGTATAAACCTTATAATTATATTTTATGAGTATCGGGAATCAGACAAAAAAGTTCATTTATTAATGTAATATGTGGTAAGATTACCTTCGGTGACCGAGTTTCCTTACATTTTTGCGCACCAATTGTTTTGATAACGAACCATACATAGAAAAACATTTTATGCGTAAAAGTTTTAATTCAAGACCTGACGAATTTCTTAATGATTAAACAGGCCGTAGGCTTTAAATATATTAAAGTCGGGCAACGCCCGGCGTAATGATCACCGCAAAGTTATTAAAGAGGTCTCATTAGCAGGTGATCTACCAACCACGCATCTCCCTCACTACTGCGAATTATATCTGGTTTTATTCTTGATTGCCGTAACTCATATTATATTTAATAGCGGCTCAGTCAATAAAACGTGAAGTTTAAAATACTAATTGATAGCATAAAGCGAATCAATTGTACCAGATGAGTATATGAAACTGAAAGTCGAATGCAATGGCGCCAGGCTCGATTGAGGAGGAATCAAACAAAAGGCAGAAAAAGTACCAGCCATTAAAAAATAAAAAACCGTCCCAATTTCTTGAGACGGTTCTTTAAATATTAATTGCTTTTTGTTTACCTTTTTGGTTTAGGAATCGTCATAAATGGTAAACTTGATTTTTTGCCAGCCGGATCGGTTGTAATGATAGCTTCAAAATAAGGTGTTAACCATCCATAATCCATAGAAGTGGTCGCAATGCTGGAACCTCCCTGTATAAAATCATACTGAATTGTCATCACCGGAAATGCCCCACTAACATTTAGCGTTCCTGTACCTTCAATATAATAATCAGTCTGAACAGCTCCATTATATGTGGTGGTACAATAATACTGATTGGGAATTGTAATATTACCTGTCACGTCAACCTGATAGACCATCGTTCCTCCCGAAATAATTATCTCACCCCACCAATCCAGCATCCATCCTGCACCTAGATTACTCATGAGATTACCGGTTAAAGTGACAACCTGACTTGGATAATCAGCATCAGTGCCCTGCCATGTGACTGCAACAGGCACAATGGAAGAAAGGCTCTTTTCAATTGTGTATACAGATCCAACTTTATTTACAACAGCTAAATATACTCTGAATTCTGACCATAATTTCTCATTGGTCATAATCTGTGGAAATGATATAGTTTGATCTAAAGTTCCAGGCTGAGTAAATGATAATATTATGCCCAGTGTTATCTTCTTATTCAAGTCCCCAGCATTAATCGTTTTAAATATATCTGTAGCAATAATATATTTACCAGCTGGTAATGAACTTAGTGCGGAGGTTGTTTCGGTTGAATCAGAACCATCCACGATGGCTACTATCGATTTATCTGCGTCATTGACAATAAGCAAACGCATATCAGCAACTTTTTCCGGAGTTAGCTTCAGGCCAATAGCAGTTTTGACATCAGTAGACCATGACATACTCACAGTCATGTCAGCATCCGGATCAGTAACTTTAAAACTCCATGTTGCACTTCTGGCCGGAACTCCATTGGCATCGTTACCAACAACATTCCAGAAATACTCGACACCTTTAGCCACAGTAACAGTATATGATTGGCTCGTGTTACCTGTTTTTACGAGGGGAGGATTACCTGAAGTTCCAAAATAAACATCCCAGTTCTGAGCATCACCATCAGCACTTTCAGCTAACCATTTCAGCTCAACGGTCGTTCCTGCCACATTCACAAAACCACCGTTAGCCGGAGCTACAATCACAGGGTCGGTGAATGATGAAAATTCAGAATATGCTGCTATGTCCTCTTTACAGCTTTGCAGGGAAAATAAAGCTGAAAGGGTAAGCATCATACTTAAAAATAATATATTTCTTTTCATTTTAGAATCTTTTAATGAGTTAATTAAATATCCTCAAGAGGGTTATTGTCTGACATATACTTCTTCAATAACCCTGTTCCCGCCGCTTCCTTCATAATAGTAATTCAATGTAAAGGTCCTTGTAGCAGGATCCCACACATTAGGCTTGCCGGTTACAGGTTTTAGTGGTTGTGAAGCGGATAATTCACCCCCAATAGTCACGGTATTATCAGCGTTGACTTTAATTAAAAAGCCCGATCCTCCCAAATCACCTATAGAAGTTTCAACTGTTGAGCAGTTCACGGTTGAAAGAGTCTTGGTTTCATCTATAACTCTGACACCGGCAGTAGGGTGGATAAAACGCCCTGTTGCTTTGTATGTTCCTGCAAACGGGTTATTAATAGGTAAAGCCATCAGACGTGAACCCTGGTTAACAGGATCAGCCACAATAACTCCTCCTGTTGCAGTGAGAATTGAAATCGGAGCAATAAAGTTATCGCATGCATTTAACAAGTTTGCGTTCCATACTTTAACCCTTGCATAGCCATTCCTTGTTCCTGCTTCTATAACGATAGTAGGAGTGAGTATCTCTATATAAGGATACAATTGATATGATGTTCCTTTCAGTTCATTATATCTGGTAATAGCATCAGCATTAATACCAAGTGTCAGTGTGATATCCTGAGCAGGTGGTACATCTGAAGCAATATTAACAAGGAATTTGAATTCCACCGGAGCAGCTACCGGTTCAACTGCAAGTGCCTGAAATCCGCCATTCCATACTTCGGCGTACATTTTCCCTTTGAGGGTATCTGTCCAGTCCTCACCAATATCATCTTTCAGACAGGAACTTACGAGAAGAACTGCTGCCAGGAAGGATGTTATCATGAATATTTTATTTCTCATATTCTTAATTTTTAATTGTTATTAGTTTTTGGCAATTCTTATAATTAACGGTTCTGCCAGAAAATTTTTGAAGTGAACAGATTGATATCTCCCTGAGTCAGAACATTATCATTATTGGTACTTATTTCTGTCTGAGGATAAAGTAGTCTAACCGGAGGTGTTACATTTAGCTTTGCAGCATCCTGTGTCCAATGAAGAAAATCGGGAAAACCTGTTCTTCTGTAATCTGTCCAGATTGGTTGTGGTGTTAATCCGTTCAATGCAACCCATTTCTGAGTTAAAATGGTCTTTAAAGGAGTAGAAGTAAGATCATAATTAACAAGAGGTCTCCCGGTCTGTGCGAGGTAGATAGCAGCAGCATCTGGTGTGCCGGTAATACCTCCCATATAAATAATTGACTGAGTAACAGCGCTTTCATAAAGAGCTTTTGCGTTTCCGGAAATCAGATTACGAACAACTGCCTCTGCCTGAAGGAATAGGCTTTCAAAGTCTGTCATAATAGGAGCAGCCTGATCAAATTTCTGAAGCATTCCGGGTCCAAGTTTTGAGGTGGTCGGAACAGGTTCAAGTACTGTAGCTCCAAAATAGTTACCCTTAAGAGTTGTTCCTGTTGCAGTATTTGCAGTAAAAATCCTTAGTTTCCTTGGGTCATTGTTAGCTGTAAGAAAATCACATGCATCCTGTCCGGCTACATAATAACCAAGACCGTCAGCCTGTTGTGAACCATCTTGCTTGTAGAAATTTTCCCAGAATGGGTTCATCTTGTCAGCTGACTGAACATAACCAGGATTAAGCCAGGCACCTTCGCCGGCACCAAGATAATCAGCAGTTGTATGAGGTGTAGTCGCAAGTGCGGTAGTAATATATGAAGCTCTGCCTGTCATATCCGACTGGTTAATCAGAAGTCTGAGCTTAATTGTATTTGCAAATTTCCACCACATATTCATATCCCCATGGAAGAGAATATCATAATCTCCCACCTCTTCAGCATCTGCCGGAGCAGAAGTAATAAGGTCCATCGCTGCATCAAGCTGAATAACCAGATCTTCATAAATAGTCTGTTGCTCGTCATATGCCGGTTTCAATACCTGAACAGCATCAGATCCCTTCAGAGCCTGTGAATAAGGAATATTACCATAGGAATCAACAAGCATCTGAAATACATACACTTTCATGATTTTGGCAATCGCTTTATAAGGCTGTTGTTTGGGACTAGCAGAACTTTTTTCAATATAATCATAGTTCTGAAGGTTCAGATAGCTGTTGTTCCAGTTACCCTCGTAACTACTATTCAGAAGGTTATATTGAGTAAGTGCAGTAGGTTGTGAATAACCACCACTTATCGACATGCATCCGTACCATAGGTAAATGAATGAAAAATTATCCGGAAGAGTCATTATACGCGAAGTTGTGTTAAGTGCGGCAGGCAGCACCATACTTGCCGGAACAGCAGAAGCCTGATTGGGGTTAAATTCGTTAACCGAAAGAAAATCTTTCCCGCAGGAAGTTCCCAATACAAGCAGTACAGTTAATAATATTAATAGTTTCTTCATATCTTTTTATTTTTTCTACTTAGAAAGTAAGTTTAACACTAAACCCGTAAATTCTCGTAGGAGGTGTCTGGTCCTCTGTTGTATAACCTACAGCATTGCTGTTTCCGGCTCGTGAGTTAAACTCCGGATCGGTCCACATGTTTGTCCGGGGACGCAGCATAATAAGGTTTCTTCCTACTATCCCAAGCTGTGCAGCTTTAATCGCGCCTCCAAGAATATTCTGAACGGGGACATCATATGATATAGACACTTCTCTTAATTTCCAGAATGCAGCACTATTAAGATATGTGCTCTGAACATTATGGTAATCAGATGAGACCCAGAACAACCGGGAAGCATTACGTGTAATAATATTTGTATTCTCAACATAAACAGGATCAGCAGCTGTACCCTCATTATACACAGAATTAGGAATGACAAAATTCTGTCGTCCGTTTTGGGCTGAGTGCCAGGATGTACCAGTAAAATCAAGTGCGTTACCAACCTGATTTACAATTACGTTACCTCCCCTGTAATCTGCAACTATGTTAAGACTTAATCCCTTAAATGCAAATGAATTGACGATACCAAGAATATGGTTCGGGTTGCCGTGGCCCATCTGTTTGAGAGCCGGATCTTTAATCGGATAGCCGGTAAGCGGATCAACAATTATGCGACCGAGCGGATCCCTCTTAACATCTGTTACTTTAATAGCGGGAAATTGCTGCCCAACTATAGCATAAGAAACGTCCTGAATTGGTAATTCATCTAATCCTTCCAGTATTGAAATTACCTCACTCGTGTTATACGCATAGCTAGCAGTAAGATTCCAGTCCAGATCTCCAAGAGAGAGTACCGGAGTAAGTTTTAGGTCCATTTCAATACCCTGTGTCTGAAGTTCACCGGCATTAATGTATGCACTTTGATATCCTGTTGCATATGAAATAGTTGCCGGGATTGTCTGATCAGTCGTATTCGACTGATATGCATTTAATTCGAAATGAATTCTGTTCCTTACGAAGCTAACTTCAAAACCTGCTTCAATCTCATTTGTAAGCTCAGGCTTAAGTAATGGGTTACTTAAGATTGTACTCAGATTAAACCCGGCAGTTGATCCGAACGGGAATCCAAAACCCGGATTAAAGGAGGGTAGCGTTGCATAAAAGTTGTCAAGAGAAATTTGTCCGGTTTGTGACCAGCCGCCTCTGATTTTCATAAAACTAAGTATTGCGTTGTCCTTAAGAGCAGGAATAGCATCTGAAAGAACCAAGCTGGCATCAACTCCGGGATAGAAGAATGAACGGTTTTCTTTTGTTAATCTCGAGTCCCAGTCGTTACGTGCGGAAGCATGTAAAAATGCGAAGTCTTTATATCCCAGTGTAAAGTCAGCAAAAAGACCAATTGAATTACGTTTACGACTAAATTCTTCAACACCTGGTTCACCCAGACGGTTATCAATATTATATAAGCCAGGAATAACAATTGAGTTATTCTCTACATTAACCCTATAGTGTTTATTTGAATACATCGAATTGCCAAGGATCATTTTCCCGTTGAAATCACCAATTTTGTGATTTAACTGAACTAACAGGTCCCCGGTAAGAATCATTGAGTTTCTGATTTCACCTGTTGATACGCCAACAAAAGGAGATCCGGTTGCGTTATGTCCTGCTTCCCATGGGTCGCTCGCCATATAGGCATTATAAGTGACCCCATTTCTGTAGGAATTATAGTTTCTTGACTCATAAGTTAAACCAGCACGATATGAAATATCAATCCAAGTAGCCGGATTCATTGATACAAGTGCAGATCCAAGAACATTCTCAGTTCTGTAAATATTCCTGGAATTATTCAACTGCCAATAAGGATTTGGATAATAAGCATTGAAATAACCGTTGTGGTTAGCGAATTTATCATTTTCGATGTCCTTATACATTCTCAGATCAACTTCAGCCGGAGTGTTAAGTACGTTCCAGTAAACAGGCCTCTGCTGAAATGGTTCCCCCCCCGATACATTGGTATTGGTCTGGGAAAAACCAAGAGTATAATCAGCGTGGAACATACCTGAAGTCCTTGAACCTGCCATACGTACACCTGTTCTTCTGTTCTTATCGTTAGGTATGGTACCTGTGGTGTTAACATCCTGAGCCGAAAGATAAAAACTGTTATCATCATCACCAACAGAGTATGACACGTCATTCTGTGTTGAGATTCCGGTATCAAAGAATTTCCTTTTGCCATCCTTTACTGCACTGTAGGGAATCATCTGGTACGAACCATCAACTAATCTTCCGCCTTTAATAACCATTTGGCCATTATATTCCGGACCGAAATTCTGGTTCTCATATGAGGTATATGGATCAGTATTGCGATCTGCGCCAATCCAGAATGTATATTCGGGTAGGGCATTCACAGTATCTTCACCTGATCCTGCACCAAATCGTTCCTGAAGCTTAGGCATGTAAGAAATAGTCTCGAATGTGGTGGTATTACTCACCTTTATAACAGGTTTGTTTCCACCTCCTCTTTTTGTTGTAACAACCAAAACTCCGTTTGACGCATCGTTACCATAGAGTGCAGCAGCACTGGCTCCTTTCAATACGTTTACATTTCCAATGTCGTTCGGGTTTATTGAGTTCAGGAAATCTGCACTTACAGGGACACCATCGAGAACAATCAAAGCCTGGTTGCTTGCCAGGAAGTGGCGGTTTCCTCTTAATGTGATCCTTGTATCCGGATTAACACCGTTGTTAACTGTATTAATCTGCAAACCAGAAACTTTTGCAGTCATCCCGTTTACAACGTTGCTAACTCCACCCTGGGTCAACTGTTTGTCAGAAACCTGAGCAGTAGCAACACCAAGTTCTTTAGCTTGCCTTTTAATACCAAAGGCTGTAACAACAACCTCATTCAAACCCATCAGATCGGGTTCCATAACAGCATCAATTACTTTGCGGCCGGCGATTTCAACCTCCTGCTTTTTCATCCCGATATAGGAGAAAACAAGAGTGGATGCAGCCTGAGGTGCCGTAACTGAATACTTACCGTCTACGCCTGTAATAGCGCCAACAGTGGTACCTTTAACAGTAACCGTTACACCAGGAATTGCACCTTCCCCTTCAACAGAAGAGGTAACCGTACCTGTAATGACTATTGTCTGTGCCAATAGAGTGAAGCCACCTATAAACACAAACAAAACAATCAGCAGAAATAGTTTCTTCATACAAATTAGTTTTAGGTTTTAATTTAACCTGCCAAATATAGGCTATGTTAACTAATTATCCAAACTAAAATAATATGCAGAAAAGAACTAAAAAAGAAGTATGTTTAGTATTAATTCATCAACCGGATAGTCCTGAATTAAAAATTATATGAACAGCAACGTACTATTTTACAGGACAATACCATTAAATGTCCAGGAATTAAATAGAGTAGTAATCCGCTAGAACAGTTTTTTGAAGTTTCTGAAAAATAATGGTATTGTTTCAATTCCCTTTAAGAAATTGTATACCGGGTAGCTCTCATTTGGGGAGTGAATTGCATCCGTATCGAGGCCAAATCCAAGTAATACTGACTTAATGCCAAGAACTTTTTCAAACGTCGCAACGATAGGTATACTGCCACCGCTGCGCACAGGAATCGGTTTTTTGCTGAAGGCTTCTTCAACAGACATGGCGGCTGCTTTATAAGCCGGCGTATCAACAGGGCTAATATATGACTCACCTCCATGAAGATATTCCGCTTTTACAGTAACTCCCGCCGGAGCAATTTCGTGAAAATGTTTTTCGAAAAGTCCTGCAATCTTTTCTGCATTCTGATAAGGAACAAGCCGCATAGAAATTTTAGCAAAAGCTTTAGATGGAAGAATCGTCTTCGCACCTTCACCTGTATATCCACCCCAGATCCCATTAACATCAAGTGTTGGGCGTATGCCTATTCTTTCGAGGTCCGAATACCCCTTTTCTCCTGTTAATTCTTTCACACTAACAGATTTCATGAAATTATCCCTGTTGAATGGCCTCTTTGCCATCTCTGTTCTTTCTTCAGCACTGCTCTCCCTGACATCATCATAGAAGCCCGGAATAGTAACACGGTTATTCTTGTCTTTAAGAGAGGAAATCATGTCGCAAAGCACATTACATGGATTAACAACTGCACCTCCATAGAGTCCGGAATGCAGATCGCGTCCGGGACCGGTTACTTCAACCTGCATATAGGAAAGTCCTCTGAGTCCCGAAGTAATGGATGGAATCTCCATTGAAACCATAGTTGTATCAGAGATGAGAATCACATCGGCTCTAAGCAGATCTTTATATGTGGTGCAGAATTTCTCGAGATTTATAGAACCTACCTCCTCTTCACCTTCGATCATAAACTTAACATTGCATGGAAGAGTACCTGTAGCTACCATCAACTCGAAAGACTTCACGTGCATAAACAGCTGTCCCTTATCGTCATCTGCACCACGGCCCCATATCTTACCCTCTTTTATTACAGGATCGAATGGACTGGTAATCCACTGTTCAAGAGGCTCCGCAGGCTGAACATCATAATGGCCGTAAACAAGTACTGTAGGCAGATCCCTGGAAATTATTTTCTCACCATATAATATTGGGTGTCCATCGGTAGGATAAATCTCAGTCTTGTCTGCTCCTGCTTTCATCAGGGAATCTTTAAGCCAGTTTGCAGCTTTCAGCATATCTGCCTTGTTTTCTTCCTTCGCACTTACAGAAGGAATCCGTATAAGTTCAAAGAGTTCTTCAAGGAACCTGTCTTTATTTTCGTTTATATACTGTTTAATTGATTCCATATTTATATAAACTAAGAATTATAATTATTAAAATGAGTATCGGCAATCATGCATA
>JANNKF010000162.1:0-1573 GCA_031396165.1 Bacteroidales bacterium
GAATCAGAAAATATCTAATGAACTTCTATCGTTACGCTTATTTGCAAAATAGGTAACTCCAATATTTTAATTACCTTTTTATTTCTCCAGTTACTTTTATTTTATACCGGAAATCATTCCCATTAGGATTCGAACCTTTTGGCGTTTTGTAATCGTCATCATATTTTATTTCAACCTTATTACCATTTTTCTCTAATGCTTTTTTTAGATTTAATAAAAAACTTTTAGCAGTCCACCACTGGCGCAAGTGTTCCGCTTTAGCGGATCACTCATATCTTTAATTTTACAATTATTACAGGACCAAAGATTGCAACTCCACTGGGTCACTAAACACATTTTAAAAAATGATGTTCATCACAAGGCATATCAATCTTTGGTTTCTTCATTTAAGTCTGAATAGTACTTAAGTATATCAACCAGTTTTGATAATACTCTATAAAATATGAGTGAGGACTGCCTGAAGATTCCTGTTTTTTCTTAACTTTTAAAATGGAGAGTTATGATCAAGTATGCATTAGGTATTGACATTTCAATGAACTCGTTTCATGCATGTCTTTCGGGTATCGATTCTTTACAAACTGTAAAAGTAAAATCTACAAGTTCGTTTTCCAACACTCTACCTGGATTTAAATTGCTTCATCAATGGATTCAAAAGCATTATAAAAATGCTGATATCCCTTTAATTGTTGTTATGGAAGCTACCGGGGTTTATTATGAACAATGTGCAATGTTTTTATTTAAAGCAGGCTATAATGTTGCTATTGTTTTACCGAACAAAGCTAAAAAGTATTTACAGGCAATTGGTTTAAAATCAAAAAATGATAAAATTGATTCTAAGGGCCTTTCCAGAATGGCTGCTGAACAAGCACTACCGCTTTGGCAACCAATGGACGACTTTTTTTATCAGTTAAGATCTTTAACCAGACAGCATCAAAGTCTACAGGAGCTAAAGACGTCGGTCGGTAATCAATTACATAGCCAACTACATAGCGCATTCCCAAGCAAGTTTGTTGTAAAACAATTGAAGCAGTCAATTGCCAATATTGATAGACAGCTCGATGCTATAAAAGTTGCTATAAGTAACCATATTAAAAGCAATAGTGTTGTAGCAAATAAAGTAAACAATATTTGTAAAATAAAGGGAGTTGGTGTTTTAACGGTAGCAGTAATAATTGCAGAGACAAATGGATTTACATTATTTGAAAATATTAAGCAATTAGTGAGTTATGCAGGGTATGACATAGTAGAAAATCAATCAGGAAAACATACTGGCAAAACCAAAATATCAAAAAAAGGAAACGGGCATATCAGAAGGGCGTTGCACATGCCTGCCTTAAATCTAATCAGATATAAGGTTCCAGCATTTCTTAATTTATTTGAAAGAACATTTGACCGGCACAAAATAAAGATGAAAAGCTATGTAGCCATTCAGAAAAAATTACTGATTGTTGTATATACACTTTGGAATAATGACATGGAATTTAAATCTAATTACCAGGAGGTAATAACCGGAAAAATGGAACCGGAGATATCCTCTCAGTTCAGCTTCGAAGAAGCTGGGGAGATAAAAAGT
>JANNKF010000196.1:0-12132 GCA_031396165.1 Bacteroidales bacterium
TCCCATTGAGATTAACCCAGGCTGACTCATCCCTTTTCGATAACCAGCAAATCAGCGGACCCAATATGGCCCCAAACGGGAAGAAGAAACCGGCGAAAGCCGAGAGGTGGCAAAGCATTGCCCAGTTTCTTTCTGTTTCAGATAATACCTTATTCTCTTCCATGACCTTGTTTTTATTAAAAGACGGACCAATTTCTACAATGCTGCATACCTGCTATTTTGAAAGCCTCTTAAGATCGGCAGGTAACAGGCCGTTTGGATTTGATTTGTCTATAATGTGCTGATTATAATAATACATATTTGCATCATCAGTACCTATTAACATTTTAAAACAGTATCCGGAGTTTCTATCGCCCACTGGTCCGACTTTATGAAGGATAACAGTATTTGGAGTTTTATTATCTATGGCTTTCATGATATCATCTTCAGTTACAATTTCAATCTTATTTTTATAAACTGACTTTATCATATCAATAGTTGCTATTCCGGGGGTCAGATCCTCCTTTTTGAGAAGAATTGTCTTATTCTGCACATCTGGAATATACTTATTATAATACTTCAGGTACTTCCTGCCTGTAAGTGAAGGATCTTCAGAAATCATTTGGGCATGCTTCTGCATGAATGCAAGAATTGCACCCAGTTTATAACCATATTCAAGATCGTCTTCCCCTGCAAATGAGAGGGGTACGGCGCAAATTTCAGGATTCTCTCCAAGTTTATTGACATTTTTACCCTGTAAAAGGTTCACAAAGTTGAACAGACCATTTGATTTATCCTTTTCAAAGTTAGTCTGGGTTAGAATAATAAATGAATATGCCGGGTTAAGCCTTCTGACATTAAATTCAGCAACTGTAATAATCTCAAAAGGAGTTAGTTTCCAGTAAGCTTTTACGGCATCTTTTATAAATGCATTATACGTGGAGAATTGGTCATCTTCGAGAACCACACATGTTTTGGAAGCAGTGAACTGTTTAATCTCATCTTTACTGGGAAAAGGAGATTGAGCCGACATTAAAACAGTGAAGAAAAGCAATACAAGTGTAATAGAAACATTTTTCATACCTGGGGTATTAATCAACATGGATATACAATGGATTTTTCTCGTTAAACTTACGGATATAAACAAACATCTGCTCCTTCTTCTTTTTTCTTGATAACTGTATGTACTCCTCATAAAGCTGGTTGTCTTTCATTAGAAGTAATTCAGTATTCTCAACATCAAACTCAACAACCTTTCCGCTCTCAAAATCAATGAGATACTGTTTCAACTCGCTTCGTGTCGCACTTGATTGCCTGTAAGGAGAATATGGTGAATAGGGAGAATTATACGAATACGGGGAATAGTAGTTGCTGTATCCATATGGAGAATAGTAAGGATCATAATAGCCGTATGGTGAGCTGTTATAACGGGGATCGTAAGTGGTTATGTCTGCTACAAAATGACAAATAGAGCCTACAAAAGTGATCCTGTTGAAGTTTTCCTGGATCTGAACATATAACACACCATTGCGGGCATATCCCCAAATTGTGTTCTTTGCAAGCTCCTGTCTGATGCCCATATTATCGTAAAAATAGAGTTTATCAATTTCCATCACTTTTTTGAAGAATTCCCGGTCGTTGTAATCCACAGAGGTCAGTAATTTGGCTTTTGGGATCGGATTGTTTAGTCTTACCTGGTCAAAGTTCACGTAAATGCCATCTTTAAACCTGAAGTCGGGTGTATATTTAACCATTCCATCTTTTTCCTGTCCGGAAACATGATTCAGGGGAAGGGTTGAGACTAAAAAGCTGATTATCAAGTAAATTCTTATAACTCTGGCCATTTTGATCTTAGTTTTACCTTCTCATTTCAAATATTGTACCGAAAAGGCAAATTTAACGTTTTCCTGTAAAGGTTGTTAATTTCAGTTAATGTATATTTATTACTTAATTTGATTAAATTTACGAAACCTAAAATGTTTTAATGAATGGTTAGTGAAACCGGGCAAAAAGATAACCCTGATTCTATGGTCGGGTCCTCTGAGAAAATTTTTAACAGGAACCGGAAGAAAATTGAAATGTATTCAATAATTGCACTCCTCTGCCTGATAGCAGCGATCCTCTTTCTTTCCACCGATCTCAAACTCATTTCAGGATGTCTGATAATAGCAGCTGCCAGCTTAGGTACTATCATCTTTAAAAAAACCAGTGAAACAAACAGAAAATTCAAGGAGAATTTTACCGAGTGCTATTCACTGAGTCAAAAGAAAAACGACGTAATTACCGATTTTTCCCACAGGATAAGAGAACCCCTTAACAATCTTGTGATTATTTCAGATATGCTTATGGAATCAGGGCTCCAGAAGAAACAAAAGGAGTTGTTGGAAACCTTTATCGCCTCAACCAATAATATGGTAACTACCGTAAATGAATTATCGATGCAATCGGCCGGTAATCTTAGTTACGAACCTCGAAAAGCTATAAGATTCAATATCCTATCCACTATTCAGAACACCTTTGAACTCTATAGCCTGAAGGACAGGGCAAATATTGATTTCATTCTAAACAAAAAGGATTTTATTGACCATGAGTACTTTGGTGATCCGATAATACTGAAACAAATATTTCTTGATCTCTTTAATACAATTGAAGATCAGGTTTCAGACAGGGCGATAAAGGTTACTATCAATCTGAAAAAAACAAAGGAGACTGAGATAGAAAATATTATCGCATTCAGAATTCAGACCGATAAAAGTATTGTTCTTATAAATGAAACCGGTGGAGATAAGGATCTGACTGCAAGACTTATATTATCAGGTAAAGGAACATTTAACCAGGAAATAGGTGCTAATCATTCTATTTTGAATATCTACCTTCCTTTTACTAATTCCGCCGTTGAACCCAGGCATAAAATGGCTTCAATGAAGATGGAAGAGCTGATTCAGAAGGAGAAGATCCATAAAGAACTGAAAGACATTAAAATACTTCTTGTTGAAGATAACCTCATAAATCAAAAGATCACTCTGCTGACGTTAAGTCCCCTGGTAAGCAGTATCGACACAGCATCAAACGGGAAGGAGGCACTCGACAAGTTTGGAACATCAAACTACGATATAATTCTTATGGATATTCAAATGCCGATTATGAGTGGCCTGGTAGCTGCAGAAAAAATCAGAGCTCTTGAGTCCACAACCAATACTCATGTACCGATTATTGCAATAACTGCCAATGCCATGATAGGAGATAAAGAAAAATGTCTGTCAGCCGGTATTGACGATTATATAAGCAAGCCTTTTCAGCCGGCAGCACTTCTTGAAAAGATAAAGAAAATTATTTAGTTGTTTTTGGCAAGCGGCCTGAATCCGATAACCATTATATCGTCTACCTGTTCATTTTTGCCGGTCCATGTTTTTATGTTCTCATCCAGAATTGCTTTCTGGTCATTCAAAGGGAAATGATGTATGGTAAGTAACAGATACCGGAATCTTCTGTACATGAATTTCTTATTCTCGGTTCCCCCGAACTGATCAACATATCCGTCTGAAAAAATATAAAGTATATCATCTTCCTTAAGATCGATTTCATTATCATTATAGGGTATCCTGTCTGGATTCATGCCAATAATAACCTTATCACCTTTAATCTCGATAATGCTATCATTACGAATAAGATAGAGAGGGAAAAACGATCCCGAATACACCAACTTCCTTTTCTTCTTATCAATAACACAAAGACCTATATCCATCCCATCTCTAATGATTGTACCTATATTCTTTTCCCTGCTGAAGGTTTTTTCAAGTCCCTTATTCAATACATCCAGTATTTGCGACGGTAATTCAATATTATCATCATTAATTGTCTTTTCGATGATTTCCAGACCAATCATCGACATTAGAGCTCCCGGTACTCCGTGCCCGGTGCAGTCAGCCGCAACCACAAAAACCTTATCACCCTTCTCCCCGATCCAGAAAAAGTCACCGCTAACAATATCTTTTGGCTTAAAAAAGATGAAGGAATCGGTGAAATGGCTCCTGAAATATTCTTCGGAGGGTAATAGAGCCTCCTGAATTCTTTGAGCATAGATAAGACTGTCTGTTATATTTTTATCACGTAATTCGAGTTCAACCTTTTGTAGTTCAATAAGTATCAGAGCTTGTTCTTTTTCCTTAAGAAGCTTTTTAGTCTTGATAAGATTGCGGGTCTGCGATTGAACGAGCCAGTAGGCAAGAGAGATGACCAGTGCGCTGTAAAGGATAAAGCGAAAGGGGGAGCCGGCAGGACTAATAGTATTAACCTCAGTTATTATGGCTGAAATTAAATCAAGACCGTAAAAATGAGTATAACTATATGTTAAAAAATAGAGTCCCATCAGGTAATGCAAAAATAGACTAATTATCCTTAATCTTCAGTGCCTCGAATGAAAATTAGAACACTGACTTATTTAAGATTATCTCATCAGTTCCATTTCTAAGCAATAACCGGAATTTAAGTGATGGAGAGTTTATAAAATCCCCTATCCCAAGCTTATCCCACCTTTTATCAATTGCAGATATCGTATCAGAGTCAGAACAAACAACATTTGGCCATTTTCGAGGGAATCCACCTTTTCTGAATGCTTTTACAGTTCCATCAAATAAAACCGAGGAGCCGGTTAAGTACTCATGATCCCTGGAAGGATCTGAATTGCCAAGCAATTGCCATGTAACTAAATGAAGGTCATTCGGATCAACTGTGTGGTCAACTACTATTATAAGTTTTAAGACCTCTTTAGAGTCATTTGCCCGAATAAGTTGTTTTACCTTTTCCAATATGTCAGCATCCTCTGTTCTGTTTATTGCTATAATCAAAACTGGTATTCCGGATTGACAGAGGTCAGAATTGAAATCTTCGATCAGACTGCATTTAAGAAAATCTGTTTTGAACTTCAGATCCTTGAAATTGGTTAAATCCGGGTTGATTCTGCCAGCCATCTCTTCCTGATGTTTTTCTGTAGCATCCAATCCAGCTTTCCCGCCGAAAGAAAAATTATCGGAAGAGTGATCAAGGACGTCAAGCGGTCCGTTTGTAAACAAAAAATCCTTACTAAAATCAACATTTTCAATAATATGAATAAGCAATTCTCTATAATTCCTTATATCAATATTACCGCTTACAACAACAAGGTATTTTGAAAACATCATCTGACCAGCCCCGAACAATGAATTTAATACCTTCATTCCCTGACCCGGGTAGGATTTATTAATCTTCACAATAACAAGATTATGTGCCACACCGGCATCAGGCATATGAAAATCCGCAATTTCAGGCTGTACGGCCATTCTGACTGCTGAAAGAAATATCCTTTCTGTAGCTTTTGCCAGCCATACATCCTCCTGTGGAGGAACACCAACAATGGTAGCCGGATATATTGCTTTCCGGGAATGAGTAATGCATGTAATATGAAATTTAGGATACCAGTCGGCGAGTGAATAAAATCCGGTATGGTCCCCAAAGGGTCCTTCCCAAACCAGTTCTTCAGAAGGATCAACATAACCTTCAATTATAATATCTGCATCAGACGGCACATAAAGATCATTAGTTATGCATTTCACTGTCTTTACTTTTCGGCCCCTCAGAAAACCTGCGAGTATATATTCATTAATATTTTCCGGAAGTGGGGCAGTTGCTGCATATGTGTATACCGGATCTCCACCAAGAGCAACTGAGACAGGCATCCGCGCTCCTGTTTTCTTCCAGGCTTCAAAATGATTCGCTCCTGTTTTATGGCGTTGCCAGTGCATGGCTGTTGTATTGTTGTCAAGTACCTGCATTCTGTACATTCCCACATTCGTTTTGCCAGTATCGGGGTGAACAGTATGCACCATTGGGAGGGTAATAAACCGTCCACCATCATATGGCCAGCATTTAAGTACAGGAAGAATCGAAAGGTCAGGATCAGCATGTATTACCTGCTGGCATAAGCCTTTTCTGTGTGAACGGGAAGGTAATATTCCTGCCAGTTTGAATAAAGCCGGAAGTGAGGTGAGTTTTTTCAGCATATTACCACTGCTATCCGTAAGCCGGTTAAAGAGCCCTTCAATTTCATTCCCGGCATCATCAAGGTTATCTCTTCCAATCGACATCGCCATTCTGTTGTCTGACCCAAATGTGTTGATCAGCAACGGAAAGTCAGTCCCGTTGTTTTCAAACAACAGAGCTTTTCCTGACGTTTTCGTAACCCGGTCAGTTATCTCCGTGATCTCCAGGACAGGATCAACAAATGATTTTATTCTCAGGAGTTCATTTTTTTTCTCCAGAGCGTCGATAAAGCTTATCAGACCCGAATATGGCATATTGATTTAGTAGTGAAACACAAAGATATATAAAACAATAATGGGAACTATTCGCGAGGAGTAGTTCCCATTCACCGCTTACAGCCGAGGCTGCTTACGATGTCAGATTACTGTTATTGTGACCGGCTGCGTACTCTGGATACTAGATCCGCTTCTGCAACCCATAGCTTTCGGATCTTGCCTGTTACAGCAGGATCTTCGGGCTGTCCTTTCTCCCGCCTAAGCGGGATTCGGGGACGAAGTGTCATTCAGGCTCTGGTGCTTATTTCCCGGAGGATTACGCATCAGTTTCAGTTAACCCGGGGCCGAAGCCCGTCGTATTCTGAAACCCTGTGACTCAATCTCTGAAAGAACGTTTCCGGTTTTCGTCGATTTGCTGAACATCAAGAACGCGGGGTCCTCTGAGTTCAGGCTTCGGCTCTCATGGTGCGCAGACCCGGAGGTCTGACCGAAACAGATCGTGTTTCAATTAAGTAACCTTTTCTGTTTCCACATCGTTCGAGCAGTCTTTTATCGCTCACCTGATAGAACAAATTTACATCCGTTCTTTTATATAACAATTAAATATGCCTCTTTGTTTTAAACCCGGTTTTAACAATAGTTGCAAAAATTGTTAATAACGTCGGGAAGTGACAATAGATAATGAAATGATTCAGGGACATGCCAATACAATTTATTTTTTTGATGTAGGGACATGCATGACATGACATTTATTCCTTGTTAATGTAGGGACATGCCATGGCAATTTATTTTTTTGATGTAGGGACATGCATGACATGACATTTATTCCTTGTTAATGTAGGGACATGCCATGGCATGTCCCTACAAAACATCCAAATAACTATTAGGCCACGCCATGGCGTGGCCCACCAGAGAATTTACAAAAAAAAAGGCCATCCGCCAATTGGCGGACAGCCATTTTCTATTTATTTCTATTTATTTCTTGTATCCATATACAGCCAGTGCTCCCAGTTCCTCTTCAATTCTGAGAAGCTGGTTGTACTTGCAGATCCTGTCGGTTCTGCTTGCTGATCCGGTTTTTATCTGTCCTGAATTTGTTGCAACTGCGATATCGGCAATTGTTGTGTCCTCAGTTTCGCCTGAACGATGTGATGTAACAGTTGTATAACCTGCCCTGTGGGCCATCTCAATAGCATTCAGAGTTTCAGTGAGCGATCCGATCTGGTTTACTTTAATGAGGATTGAATTAGCACAACCCATATCAATACCTTTCTTAAGATATTCAACATTTGTAACAAACAGGTCATCACCAACAATCTGGCATTTTTTTCCAATCCTGTCAGTTAACATTTTCCATCCGTCCCAGTCGCCTTCTGCCATACCATCCTCAACAGAATCGATAGGGTATTTATTTACAAGTTGTTCAATAAAATCAACCTGTTCCTTTGAAGTTTTTCTGGCGCCTTTTGGACCTTCAAATTTTGAATAGTTGTAAAGACCTTCTTTATAGAACTCGGATGCAGCACAATCGAGCCCGATTGTAATATCAGAACCGGCTTTGTATCCGGCTGCTGTAATTGCTTTGATGATAGTTTCGAGAGCATCCTCTGTTCCGTCAAGTTTCGGTGCGAATCCACCTTCATCACCAACCGCAGTGCTGAGGCCGCGTTCTTTAAGCACTTTTTTCAACGAATGGAATACTTCAGTACCCATTCGTAAGCCTTCCTTAAATGAAGAAGCACCTATTGGTCTGATCATAAACTCCTGGAATGCAATAGGAGCATCTGAGTGAGATCCGCCATTGATAATATTCATCATCGGAACTGGAAGTGTAACTGCATTGGCACCACCGATATAACGATATAATGGCAGACCATGATATGAAGCAGCTGCTTTGGCAACAGCCAGGGAAACGCCAAGAATCGCATTTGCACCGAGGCTGCTCTTTGTTTTGGTTCCATCGAGATCAATCATTTTCTTATCAATCCCGGCCTGATCAGTTACATCCAGGCCTATAACCTCTTCAGCAATAACATTATTAACATTATGAACGGCTTTAAGGACACCTTTCCCAAGGTAACGGGTCTTATCGCCATCGCGTAATTCAAGAGCTTCATTTTCTCCTGTAGATGCACCTGACGGGACCGCTGCACGGCCAAAATAACCACTTGCTGTCGTAACATCTACTTCAATTGTCGGATTGCCGCGGGAATCAAGAATCTCACGAGCATGTACACTAACTATCTGACCCATAATTTTTTATTTATTATTAAACAATAATGCAATATACAAAAAAAGGGATAAAGCCTTTATGACTTATCCCTTTCCTTTAAAATATTTCTTCAAACATTTTATTTCTCTTCAGGAGCAACCTCTTCGGTACTCTCTTTACTTTTTTCTACAGGTTCTTCCGCTTTTTTTGCTTTTTCCTTAGAAGCTTTCGGGGCTTTCACTTCGTCAGCTACCTCATCTTTTTTCTTTGAAGTCTTCCTTCGGCGGGTAGTTTTTGTCTTAGCGGCCTCACCACCGAGCATAGCTTCGTTATAATCAACAAGCTCGAGAATACACATATCTGCATTGTCACCGATCCTGTGGCCGGTTTTCAGAATCCTTGTATATCCGCCTGGTCTTTCTCCTATTTTCGGTGATACTTCCCTGAACAGTTCAGCAACCGCAGTCTTGTCTTTCAGATAGCTGAAAACCACTCTCCTTGAGTGAGTTGAATCTTCTTTCGATTTAGTGATAAGAGGTTCAACATAGGTACGAAGTGCTTTAGCTTTGGCCGTAGTTGTTGTAATCCTTTTATGAAGGATAAGTGATGTAGCCATATTAGCAAGCATCGCCTTCCTGTGTGAACTTGTTCTCCCTAAATGGTTAATAACTCTTGAATGTCGCATTTCTCTATTTCCTTAACCAGTTTTCAAATTAATCTTTCTCTAACTTATATTTACTTACATCCATTCCAAATGAAAGACTCATATTCTCGAGCAACTCATCAAGCTCAGTAAGTGATTTTTTTCCAAAGTTTCTGAATTTAAGCAGGTCGTTCTTGTTGAACCTGACAAGGTCTCCAAGTGTGTCTACTTCAGCAGCTTTAAGGCAATTAAGAGCCCTTACAGACAGGTCGAGATCGACCAGCTTTGTCTTAAGCAACTGCCTCATATGCAGAACTTCTTCGTCAAATTCCTCATTTGCCATCTTATCATCTGAGTCGAGAGTTATTTTCTCATCTGAGAATAACATAAAATGATATATAAGGATTTTTGCAGCTTCTTTAAGTGCATCTTTCGGATGTATTGATCCGTCGCTCTCTATTTCGAAAAGGAGTTTTTCATAGTCTGTTTTCTGTTCTACACGGTAGTTCTCAACAGAATATTTCACATTCCTTATCGGTGTGAAAATAGCATCGATGGCGATAAGACCGAATTCGCTGTCAACAGGTTCATTTTCTTCGGCAGGAACATAGCCTCTTCCCTTATTGACATTAACCTCTATCTGCATTTTGACATCGGTTTCCATTCTGAATATCACAAGTTCAGGATTTAACACCTCGAAACTGCTCAGAGCATCATTAAGATTGCCTGCCTTAAAAACCTCCTGACCACTAACTTTTATTGTAACTTTTTCATGATCAACATCTTCAACAGTCCTTTTAAAACGAACCTGTTTTAGGTTAAGAATAATCTCGGTAACGTCCTCCATAACCCCGGTTATAGTAGAGAACTCATGGTCAATGCCCTCGATCTTAACAGTTGTAATGGCAAAACCTTCGAGCGAAGAGAGAAGAATTCTTCTCAGTGCATTGCCGACAGTAATACCATAGCCAGGTTCAAGCGGACGGAATTCGAATTTTCCGTATTTTTCGTCCGCTTCCAGCATTATTACTTTATCAGGCTTCTGGAATGATAAAATGGCCATAGAATTTTTCTTAATATTATTACTTGG
Organism: Bacteroidales bacterium; assembly: GCA_031396165.1. Classification (GTDB taxonomy): domain Bacteria; phylum Bacteroidota; class Bacteroidia; order Bacteroidales; family VadinHA17; genus LD21. Next base: position 10,218 of record JANNKF010000196.1, read on the forward strand.
AATACAATTCAACTATAAGCTGTTCCTTGATGTTTTCAGGAATATCAGTACGTTCAGGTATGCTCATAAATTTACCTGCCATTTGCGTGTCATCCCATTCGAGCCATGAAAGTTTTGAATATTTCCTTGTTGTAAGTGAATCAACAATATTCTCGAGAGATTTTGATTTTTCGCGAACACCGATTATATCACCCGGCTTAAGCTGGTAAGAAGGAACACTGACAACTGATCCGTTCACTGTTATATGTCTGTGAGAAACAAGCTGACGTGCACTTGCTCTTGTAGGAGCAACACCGAGACGATAAACAACGTTATCGAGGCGTGCTTCGAGCAGTTGCAGGAGAACCTCGCCGGTAACACCCTTGCTTCTTGAAGCTTTTTCAAAAGTATTACGAAACTGACGCTCAAGCATACCATATGTATATTTTGCTTTTTGCTTTTCTCTGAGCTGAACGCCATATTCAGAAGTCTTTTTTCTCTTCTTGTTCATACCATGCTGCCCCGGAGGAAAGTTTTTCCTTTCCAGGTGCTTATCGGGACCGAAAATAGCTTCGCCGAATTTTCTTGCTATTCTTGTTTTTGGGCCAGTATATCTTGCCATATTGTATAATGATTTGAAACTTTAGTTACTTTTTTATTATTTCGGATTGCGGATTGTGGATTGCGGAATTTAAATCCGAAATCGAATATCCGAATTCCGCAATTCTTCTTACACTCTTCTTCTTCCGGGAGCACGGCAACCATTATGAGGCATTGGAGTTACGTCAACTATTTCAGTAACTTCTATACCTGTATTACTTATTGACCTGATAGCTGATTCGCGACCAGAACCCGGACCTTTAACGAAAACCTTTACTTTTCTTAATCCAAGATCATAAGCAACTTTCCCACATTCCTCGGATGCCATCTGTGCAGCATAAGGTGTGTTTTTCTTTGAACCCTTGAATCCCATTTTTCCTGCAGATGCCCATGAAATAACCTGACCCGAATTATTTGTCAGAGTAACAATAATATTATTAAATGATGAGTGAACATGTGCCTGGCCTGTAGGTTCAACTTTAACAACCCTCTTTTTTAATGCTCCAGTCTTCTTTGCCATAATCTATTTATTTAGTAGCTTTTTTCTTGTTTGCAACAGTTTTCTTTCTCCCTTTGCGGGTTCTTGCATTATTTTTGGTACTCTGTCCTCTTACAGGGAGACCAATTCTATGACGAACACCACGATAGCAACCAATATCCATAAGCCTTTTGATATTCATCTGGGTTTCTGAGCGGAGCTCGCCTTCAAGCTTATAGTTATCATTCAGAATTCTACGGATGTTGTTGATCTGATCATCAGTCCATTCCTGCACCTTTGCATTCCTGTCAACACCAGCCTCATCAAGGACCCTTTGAGCTATGCTTCTGCCTACTCCGTAGATGTAAGTCAGGCCAACTTCGCCTCTTTTATTTCTTGGTAAATCTACACCAACAATACGTGCCATATAAAACTTTTCTTAAATGAGTTGCAAAATTAGTTAAAATTATCCCTGTCTCTGTTTGAACTTGGGATTTTTCTTATTAATAACGTAAATGCGACCTTTTCTCCTGACTATTTTACAGTCAACGCTGCGCTTTTTTACAGATGCTCTTACTTTCATTACCTTAATATTTCTTATTTATACCTGAATGTTATTCTTCCTTTTGTTAAATCATATGGTGACATTTCAACTTTTACCCTATCGCCTGGCAGGATCTTTATATAATGCATTCTCATTTTCCCCGAGATATGTGCAGTTATAACATGTCCGTTCTCGAGTTCCACCCTGAACATTGCATTAGAAAGGGCTTCAATTATCGTTCCGTCCTGCTCAATAGATGGTTGTTTAGCCATACAATTACATTTTATTTAAAACTTTTTCAATAAATTCAAAAG
>JANNKF010000243.1:0-4252 GCA_031396165.1 Bacteroidales bacterium
CTTCAGTATGCTGAGCTTGACGAAGCACGGACTCCGGTCTCCGGTCTTCGGTCTTTTTAAAAATGGCACGTATTTTGAAATTGATGATATGAACTTATAAAAACTTTAATATGAAAAGGCTCATTTATCTCTCAATCTTTATTTCGCTGATACTCTTTTCATGCGAATCAATACCTGAAGCTCACTTTTTTACTGATACCGTTGAACCTGCTGTCGGACAGGAGGTATTCTTTACGAACAATTCTCAGAATGCCACAAGTTTTGAATGGGATTTTGGTGATGGTTATGTTTCAAATGCTGAAAATCCAACTCATATCTTTACAGCATCAGGCACTTTTGTAGTTTCTCTCAAGGCAATCTCAAAAAAAGGACTCGAGGATAATGCAACTATCACCATAGATGTGGTTATTCCTACCCTGCTTGAAATTGAAGTTCGTGAGTATTTTGATGAGTATATCGTACCCGATGCCAGTGTAATTATATATGGTTCAATAACTGACTGGGATGCCCAGACCAATAAAGAATCCGAAGGCTTTACAGATAAATATGGGAAAGTTGTATTTTCAGGTCTCGGCCCATATGTATTCTATGTGGATGTATGGGAAACTGAACATGACAACTATGCCCTTCGCGATGAGGACATAGCCTTTATCAGAACAGCTGAGATCTTGCCAAATCAGATAAACAGGTTCGTTGCCTGGGTTGATTTTGTGCAACATAAAAAAGGTATTGCCAGAGGAGAGAGATCAATGATAATCAGGAAACTGGAAAGAAAAGCAGACAGTAAGCCTCAGCCTGCAGCAGGTTCAGGTACGGAAGGCTGGGAAGAAATGTATGCCAGACGGGTAAATAAGTAGTATTATAATCTTTAATCAGGAGGTTTCTCATTCAAAATTTGCACCCAATCTTTCTATGATTGTTTCCTGCTGAACCTTGGGGATCCTTCGCTAACGCTCAGGATGACAGGGCGCTGCGGGGTCACAGAGGGGAAAAAAGTGCCAAGGAGGGACCTACCCGGTGTAGTAAAATATCTAATATGACGATCGGCAATCATGAAGAAGATGTTACAAACTGCTTGAAAATCAATTTATTTACCCCATACCAGGTACCCGGCATTAAATTGAGTTTAAAACCAATACCCGAAATTTGCTGAAAATGTAGGAGCTCTAACAGCATTTGAATACCCCAGCAGAAGATCGATCGGACCAAAAACAGTTCTTATTGAATAGTTGACACCGCCACCCCAGATCACTTTACTGTTTACAGAGCTGAAAATCTCGCTACTCTGGTAAAGTGCATTGGTAATGAATGAGATATAGTTGTTTTCCGACAATCTGAACCTTAATCCAGCTAATCCGGAAAGTGCAAATCTGTCTACCTGGTTTACCGGAGATAGTCCAATGAATGGAATATGAAAATCAAAGTATTGTGAGTACGGGGCTCCGCCTGCAATAGTCCCTTTGAATACAGGAAAGGTGCTGCTCAGAATAGTTCGGTTATATAAATTCAGAAGAATTGTTGAGTTTTTTGAAATGGGTATCACATTCCGCATACGAAATAAAAAAATATGACTCAGATTGTTGTTTCTGAAAGGAACACCCTGAAGTGAGTATTCAGTATATAGTTCGATTCCCCTGGTCGGGAAATAATAATCGTCCAGGTTGTCAACTGAAAGCCAGGCATAAATATTGGTGAGGTAGCTTTTTTTTTCATAAACTACAGTATCTGTACTGATTCGGCTGAATATGTCGCCCCTGTAATATTCCTCCTTTACCCCAAGACCAGCAATATTCTGATGATGGATCCTCTTATACAGGTACAAGGCTGCTGAGGAATAGAATAAATTAGCTTCATAAAGCTTTTCCCTGTTTTCGAAGATATTGTAGTTCTGATATTTCCCCTTGATTTCGATTCCTGCAATAGGAAAATTGCCTCTGTTTGTTTCGGCCATAAAACTTGCCCCGGGATTTGCTGATAATTCAGTACTTACTGAGACCTGACCAATTCGTTTGCCATAATTCTTACTTGTTATGTTCAGCATCAAAGCAGCTGCATCGGTAGTATTGACCTTAAACCCAACATGCTGGTTTACAACATTTCTCTCTGTAATATTAAGATTAAGTGTTTTGCCTCTTCCATTATCGAACAGGTTAAAATAGATCTTGTCGAATATTCCATATCCATATAGTTGATTGATAATGCCCATTATCTCCTCATATGAATAGTATCCCGGCAATGGCATATCCACGCTTCTCAACAGAAAACCGGCATCAACCTTAAACATTCCACTCAGAGAAAAGTTTGTAATAAACCATCTCTCAGGGGAGATATAATTATGAAGCAGTGGGCGCGACACAAGATTATTATCAATTTTCAGTTGCCGGATTTTATCAATCATCTTAACAGCGGCCTCTTCACCTCTTAATATCAGGGAATCTACTGCTTCATCCTTAAAACTTGACATCGAGAAACCTGATAGATCAGGTTTAATAATAAGATCGCAATATTTCTTGTTGACTGAATCCTTAGCCTGATCAAGAAAGCCGATCAGCTGGGTAAAAACATTCTGAATTGATTTGATCCTGTCTCTATCGTAAAATCCGTCCTGTATGTCTACGCCAATTATGATATCAGCCCCCATTCTTTTTGCCACATCCACAGGAAAATTATTGACGACACCTCCATCAACCAAAACAAGACCCTCGCGTTCGGGAAACTGAAAGATCCCCGGAACAGCCATACTTGCAAACATTGCCGTAGGTAATGACCCTTTGGTTAAAACAACTTCTTCTCCTGTTTCCAGATTGGCTGTCACAGATGCATACGAAATAGGTAACTTGCTGAAATCCATGTCAGAAGGAACATTCCCTGAGAGTCCGCAGAAAAGGTTAAGAACATTCTGACCCTTGATTACACCTTGTGGAAGGGAGATCTTTTTACTTTCGTCGAGCTGAAGTGTAAACAGATATCTCTGCTGAACAGAGCGGTCGTGCTTCGACAGGTAAAACCTGGGCAAATCATCAAAAAGTAATGATTGCCAATTTTGATTTTTACAAATATCTTCCATTGCCTGTGCTGAGTAGCCAAGAGAATATATCCCGCCAACCAGACTCCCAATACTTGTACCCACAATTAAATCAATCGGAATACCTTCCTTTTCCAGTACCTTTAGTACACCAATATGTGAGAATCCTTTAGCCCCACCTCCGCTCAGCACTAGCGCCACCTTTGGACGAGATATTGGTTTATCTGTTGCCTGGCCCAGAATAAAACCATTTGATACGACTGAAAATAAGACTATTAACTTAAGTATTTTTAAAAAGCGTATTTGAAAAATAACCATCCCTCTTTGAAAAATTAATTAGCTGCAAATTTACAAACAATTGACTATATTTCCTTTTTCAAAAATTCTAATTGTTTATATGAATAACAAATGGCTGGAATGGGCAACAGAACTACAGTCTATCGCCCAGGCAGGATTAACTTTTGCGGAAAATCAGTATGATCTTGACCGATATCAGAAGATAAGGGACCTGTCGGTAAGCATTTTGCATGAATATACAGATATCGATAATACAAAGATTGCGAGTCTCTTTGCATCTGAAAAGGGATACCAGACTCCAAAAGTTGATATCAGGGCCTCGGTATTCAGCGACGGAAAAATATTAATGGTAAAGGAGAAGGTTGATGGCAAATGGTCGCTTCCAGGAGGATGGGCCGATGTGAATACCTCTGTAAGCGAATCAGCTGTAAGAGAGTGCATTGAAGAGGCAGGGGCAACTGTGAAACCTACAAGAATTATTGCAGTTCACTTGGCAAACAGGCAGAACGATTTCATTTACCCTTTTACTATTTATAAAATTATTATAGAATGTGATCTGATAGAGTACAGCTTTGCAGAAAACAGTGAAACTCTCGAATCGGGGTTCTTTGCACTGGATAATCTTCCGGAATTATCAGTTGAAAGAAATAACTTCAATCAGATAAAATTGTGCTTCGAAGCAAAAGAATGCCCTGTTTTTGAAACTCAGTTTGATTAAAAATAATTATATTTCAATCCAATAAGGACACATTGCCAATATTCTTTTAAACGCAGAGTTCGCAAAGCTTAAGCAAAGTACGCAGAGGGAAAATCCAATAATATTTGTTCTTTGCGAACTTTTCTTAATTTCTTTGCGCCCTTTGCGGTTAATGGATCTAAATTAAAGATTAATAGAAAATAACCAAATTATTAAATGCGGTATGAAAAATC
>JANNKF010000262.1:0-21456 GCA_031396165.1 Bacteroidales bacterium
AGTGAACTAAAGTGTCTAAAGTACTTTAGTTCACTTTAGACACTTTAGTTCACTTTAGACACTTTAGTTCACTTTAGACACTTTAAATACTTTTTTTCGCATATTTTTCGTACTTTGCGGCCCTGAAAATTAAGAATCAAAACCTACTGGAGAGATGCAAGAGCGGTTTAATTGGCACGCCTGGAAAGCGTGTGTACCTCAAAAGGGTACCGGGGGTTCGAATCCCTTTCTCTCCGCAAAACCTTCATGAACCCCGTCCGCCAGCTGGCGAACGGGGTTATTTGTTTTACCGAAGGGTTCATGAAGGCTTTTCGGGCTTCCCCCCGGGGATCATGAGCGAAGCGAATAATCCCCAGTTGAATATTATCTTATTTGGTATCCACCATCACGGGCAGATTCTTCCCGTTCGTCATAAAGATAAGTTTTGAGTTTGGGGAAGTAGAAATTGCTTTAATCATTTCATACTGTAAAAGTTTGTCACTAAGACCAGTACTTAGAATTTTCTGATAATCGGCAATACCCTGTGCCTCAACTCTCATCCGCTCTGCTTCCTGTCTCGCTTTCTGAAGAACGAATGTCATCTTCTGCGCATCCTGCTCAGCATTGATTTTTGATTCAATAGTTGTTTTTACTGATTCAGGAAGAGTTAGGTTTCTTACTAACAGTTGCTCAAGAATGAGTCCACGCTCTTTAAAGTTGGATTCAATAGTTGAGAATATTCTGCTCTGGAATTCATCTCTTTTTGTCGAGTAAAGAGAAACAGCATCGTAATAAACTGCATTATCCCTGATCTTGGTGCGGCAGATTGGCCTTACAAGAACATTTCTGTAATCAACACCAACTTCCTTAAGGATCCGTGGGGCTTCCGTTGGCATTACTTTATATAAAACCGTCAGATCAACAATGACCTCAAGCCCGTCAGCTGACAAAACTCTGATGGCGTCATCTCCTTGCTTTATACCTTCATCATTTACCCCTGACATAGTGTAGTTTTCAGTTCTGATATCGAACATAACTACTTTAGCCAACGGGTTTATAATATTTAAACCGCTCTCCAGAATATTGTCATTCACTTTCCCGAAAAGCTTCTGTACTCCGACCTGACCTGGTTCAATTTGCACTACACATGCCATAGATGCACCAACAATAATCACAATTGCTCCTATTGCTGTAAAAATTGATTTGAATTTGCGGAGGGCCGGATCGACGGTTGCCAAAAAATATCCTGCTACGAGGATTAGTATTCCAACTACAATTACTGACATACTTTTAAATGTTTATTGTTTAAATTATTAGTTAATAGATCATCCAAATGTACTCAGAAAATCGATAATTTATATCTAATTATTATTATGCCCGTCCTTTTCGCCCTGGCGGCCGGAATAATTGTCCCCTGTATGTTCTATTTATCTGCATCATAATGATTCATGGCAAAGAGCATACTGTCGAACCGGTCCGTTTCTACCACAGCTTTAAGAGCAGCTGCATTTCCATAAGCATGAGCAGTATCCCGGTAATAAAGGCCGTTCAGAACTTTTAATTCAGTGAGGATCTTTATTATAAGGTAAACGTGTATGTGTACTTCAGCAACACAGACCTGTTATTATAGAGCGGCATTCTTGGATTCTCAATATCCCTGTAAGTATTTCGACCCTCATTTAACACAACATAAAAATCATTTCCTTCCCTGGGATTATATCTTAGTCTGAAGTTTGATATTACTGCATTTTCGGCTCCGTTATATTGTATGAATGTACTGGCTGAGAGCTTTGTTGTAAGCATAAGAAGCGCTTTAAATCCGGCAACACCCTCACTGAACTTCTGACCGCGATTATTAAAATGAATGATGTTATAATTGTATTCGAGAGCCAATTGCAGACTTGAACCAATATTCCATCCGGGTTCAAATCCGAATGACATAATATTACCATCATAAAATTTACCACCGGTAAAATCCAGTCCCAATACAAACGGGTTGGTTTTTGGTGAGTTCAGATGTGTCTCAAACTGACTGAATGTATATTTACCAACTGGAACGAATGAATCATTTGAGAAAGCAAAAGTATCAGTCACATTTTCATACATATGTTTGAAGATCACCACTCCACTGTAGTCTGATTTGAATCTCAAATCGTATGAGATCTCTGTCTCAATTGTCTGGGTTGAATTGTCTGTATTATCTGTATAAACTGCCCCTTGAAAACGGACTCCATGATTCTGTATTGAAGATTTTTCACCCGGGATCCATCCATATCCAAGACCTCCGAAATAGTGGGTATAATTATTACGCATCTGAAATCCTACTTCCGGATTGAAATCTTTACCGCTTCTCGAATATGTTAGATCATAACTCAGTCCTTTTGAGTTGAATCTGTTCCAGCCAAGGTATAAACGGGTAGGGTCAAGCGACATCATCTTGTTTCTGTTAGCTTCATCAAGAACCTGCGCCACCTTTACATTAATATAATCATTCTCAGATATTTTGAAAATTCCATCAGCTCCGTAAGCCGTATTAAAAGAACCATCCGTGCCAATTCTTGAAGTGAGAATTCCTCCAACATAACTGTTTTCATTAATAACCTGGCGCCTAAGTCTTAATATTCCAAAATTTTCTGAAGTGAGTGCATTAAATGAGCCTGCTTCCTGATTAATTGGCTGCGTCTGCATATCCAGAAATCCGATATCCCATTTGCCAGCCATGCCCGTAATTCGCGCTCCCCCATAAATGGGTACCTGCTCTCCCTGGTGAAGACCGATCCTTCTACTGTAAAAGAGACTGCTTCCCTGCTCAAAATCGAAGGCGAAGACACTTTATCGTTCCTGAAAAAACTTTCTCTTCTCAGGAAAAAACAGTGAAAATCGGGTTAGATTGATCTGTTCGTCATCTGCCTCAACCTGAGCAAAATCTGTATTAATCGTAAGGTCCATGGTCAGGTTATTTGTGAGGCCATACTTCACATCAAGGCCACCGGTAAATTTTGGACTTTTTTCAAGGTCATACGTAGTACCTGTACTATTTATCAGATTATCAAGCTGATAGCCCCCGATAATATATGGAGCTATATAGAATGGTTTTTTGGATTTAAGTCCTTCCAGAATTATCTCCTGAGCCTTTGATGGCCTGTAAGCACTTGATTCTCCCCAGTTAGGAGGAATTGCAGGAAATACGTTAATTTCATTTTTGTGTGCAATCCGGCGAACGCATATTAATCCCATTGTTATTTCACCATTGTCATCCTTGAACCTCATGCTGGTAAAAGGTATGCGGATTTCAGCAAACCAGCCATGCTCATTTCTGGATGTCTCTACATCCCAGAATGTGTTCCAGCTCTGATTGAAAGGTCCGCCGCGTGATTCCCCCATAGCATCCTTAGCTATTGTAAAATCATTCCTCAGTCCGGAAGGTGTGGTTGCAAAACCAAGTCCATTTTCCTTATCATTAAATGAGTCGAAAATTATCATCAACTCCTCACTGACAACCTCCGCCTCATCTCTTTTTTTAGAGGAGATCAGCATTTCTGAAGCATTTGAATCAAAGAGCCTTGCACCAATATATAGGAAAGCATTATCGTAACAAATCATCACTTCACTCTTCTCTGATGGCTCATTCCCAAAAGTTGGAGTATGCATAACCATTTGGAGTTGTGAGGCAGCATTCCAGCATTCATCATCCACAGTACCATCGAGTTTGAATTCACCCTTAATACGGGGAATTGTTTGCTTTTCCTGAGACCATACGTTCAGAGGTATTAAAACAAGGACAAGACACAATATGTCTCTAATGATTTTTTCCGATATAGTAATCTTCATAGAACAGGTTATGTGTAATTATAATAATATGACAAGTGATACCTGTAAAATATTCCCTCATGTACAAGCCCCTCTTTTCAAAGTGAATAAACCAAACCACAAAATGTTATTCCAAACTATCAGCCAGACTTCATGTTTTACTGACCCAAAAAAAATAACCCCGGGATTTTTTCCGGGGTTAACTTACGTTAAAATCTTTAAAAATTCAGGAATCTAAACTGATAAGGATTTCCTTGCCTCCCTGTCGGGATCATTTTTTACTACAGGAATATCATCAAGAACCATAGTCTCTCCATTTTCCGAACCATATCGGGGCCATTGTGGCAAACCTCCTCCATTTGGATCACCAGTCTGCATAAATTTAAGCAAGGCCCCTGTCATCATCTCTGATAACTTCCTCGGCCTTGCTCCACCTCCGGAATGAGTTAACATAAGATCAGTATTATAATACCAGAAACAGATGTCCGAACAGTGAAAGGCTCTCATGCGATTGTCGAACAATGGTGGCTGCCATCCAAACCACGCAAGATAGACCGATACCGGCTGTTTTGATTTCATATCAGCAAGGGTTACGGCACTCTGTCTGTTACTGGTTACCATCGACCATATTTCAACCGGTTTCTTTTCAGGAAATGTTTTGGCATAAGCATCGACAATCTCACTGGTTTTTTCATTATACCTCGATTTGAGTTTTTCTTTCACCTCATCGAGAGTTATTTCTTCAAGTGCAGAATCAGTCCGGCTCGGGGACTGCTCGTTAAATGTACTGCAGATTATCATTGGAATATTAGCCGCAGTTGGTGAAGGTTCTGGAAAATACGGATGTTGCGGGAGCACATTTCCATCAACAACAGGACTAAAGCCTCTTCTGAAGCCACCAGCGGATGCACCGGATTCCTCATTTAGCTTTGCAGCAGCCCTGTTCGCGATCTGGTTATAATCGATCCATGGAATTTGTTGAAGTTTTTCAATTTCAGACGGTTTTAATCCGGCTTCTTTTAAAACATAGGCTCCAAGCCTTTCAGAGTATTCTTTCTCACCGGATTTAATACCTGCACCGCTTAATACTACTGCTCTGTGAATTAGTCCCTTTGCCGAGGGCATTGCTGTTATTGTTGTAACTTTTGCTCCTCCCCCCGACTGACCCATTATAGTAACATTTCCCGGATCGCCTCCGAAGTTGGCTATATTGTCGCGAACCCATTCAAGTGCAGCAACTATATCGAGCATTCCGACATTACCTGAGGAAGCAAATTTCTCACCACCAACTCCTGCAAGGTTTGTAAAGCCGAACGCACCAAGTCTGTGATTCAGTGAACAGAAAACAATATCTCCTTTTCTGCTCAGGTTTTCACCTCCATATCCATCCTGTTCAATGCTGTTACCGGCATTAAAACCTCCCCCATGAAGCCATACCATAACCGGTCTTTTTTTGTCGTCATTCAGTGCCGGGGTCCAGACATTAATTCGAAGGCAATCCTCACTTACATCATCATAGTTCCAGTGATCAATGAAAGAGGAATATGCATTGGCATATTTCTTTTCCATATTCTGTGGAGAGGAGTTCCCCCACCATACTGCCGGAAAAACATTCGACCAGGATGCAGGTTTCTGAGGCGGCATAAACCGGTTTGCTCCGGCAGTATCGGCACCATAAGGTATTCCCAGAAAAGTATTAATCCCCCTGATTATGAATCCTCTGACCTTACCATACTGTGTATCTGTAACGGCGATATTATCACCCACGAATAACACCTGACCATCTTCCTCCTCCTTTTTGACAGGGGATGAAACACATGAAGGAAGTGCGATCGCACCGCTTCCAAGGGTTATTCCGGCCGCACCGGCACTCAGATTCTGAATAAATTTACGTCTGTTTGTTGTCATACAAAATTCTTTTCAGAAAGATAATTATTTAACCAATACCTTTTCAGAAAATGCATAAGCCTTACTCAGATTTTGTGGCGGTGAAAGGAAAACCCATTAAAAATAAATACACTCAAACCACTTTTATAATTGATCTGATTAATATTAATTTTCAGTTTTCCAACAGTAGGTTTTACGATTAACCTATATTTGTAAATGAAATTCTTTCTGGCAATACTCTTCTGCATTTGTTTTTCCCCATTTTCATACGGACAAAAAATATCTGCCCGACTTCTAAAAGTCGACCAGTCAGATAAGACTGAATGGCAGATATTGAATGAAAGTAAAAGTATTGAATATTCCGGAATAGACTTTTCTGAAACTAATACTGATACCATTTCCTTTTCTCTTGAAGCAAACCGACATTATTTTCTCCGGGTTTCTTCTTCTGAATCTTATAACCCAAACAGAAGTATTTATTTATTATATTTAAACGACGAACTGATTCTAAGGATAAACTCCGAACTAAAACCCGGCATTCAGAACTTCCCATTTTTTACTGGTATCCGAAATGAAGGTTCAAAGATAATAGGCGGATCGGATGCAACTATTCAGGATTTCCCATGGCAGGTATTTTTCGTATCAGGGGGGAATGTCTGCGGAGCAACTATTATAAGCAGAGACTATGTATTAACTGCTGCACATTGTACACAGGAAGAGGGTGGTGGCTCAGTTGCTCCGGCTGCAATGAGACTCTACACAGGTTCCTCAAGTCTGTTTTCTACAGGTGATTTATATACTGTTGCCGGGGTAACAGTGCATGAAGGTTATAACAGAGAGACTTTGGAAAATGACATTGCATTATTACAGTTAACAAGTCCAATCACAACTAAATATGCGGTTCCAATAAAACTTATTAATTCTGATGATGTTTCAGAAGGATATACTGATCCCGGAGTTATGTCATGGGTAACAGGGTGGGGTTTGATGCAGATCTCAACAATTGACAAGCTGGCAGCAACTCTTCAAAAAGCACAGTTACCAATTGTATCAAGAGCTCAGGCTTCAACAGTATGGCATAAAATACCATCAACCAGTATTATGGCCGGATATCTTGATGGACATAAGGATGCCTGCAGTGGCGATAGCGGAGGGCCACTTGTAGTTCCGGTTATGGGTGAATTCAAACTTGCAGGCATTGTTAGCTGGGGGAGCCAGAACTGTGATAGCTACAGCGGATTCACCTGTGTTTCATGTCTGGAAGATTGGATAAGAACCAAATCAGGAATTGCCAGGGAATTTAAACCGAAAGCAGCAAAAGGAGAAACAATCATTTGTCTGGGTACAGAGAATAGCATATACACTGTGGAAACTGTTCCAAATGCCACAGCATATGAATGGAAACTGTTTCCTCAAGAGGCCGGTGTGATTACCGGCAACAGTGTAAACAGCTCTGTATTATGGAATTTGGGTTATACCGGACCTGTGACAGTTGGTCTGAGAGCAACAATTAATAACATTATATCCGACTGGTCAAAGCTTTATGTGTATAAAGCAAAAAATACCAGACTCTTAAATCAGACAAACGATACCACCATTTGTGCCGGGCAAGCTGTTGTTTTAAATTCAGAGGCAGAAGGATATGATCTTGTATACAACTGGTATCAAAATGGAATACTCATTAAGTCGGGTACCGAAAGCAATGTGGAACTTTCAGGAGCGGCAACAAGCGAATCCGCTGAATATGTATGTAAAATAACTGGTGCCTGTGGTACACTATTTTCTGATATTATAAACCTTAATGTACTGCCTCTTACCGCTGTTGCATCTGTATCTCCCGGAACGAAAACAGGAGTTAATTTTGGTGGAGAAATTGCTTTAGTTGTAAATGCGAATGGACACAATCTCACCTACGGATGGGAAAAAGATGGTGTGCTTATTAGAAACAGTAACTCTCCACAACTAATTATGCCAAATGCAAAAGCAAAAGATATTGGACTTTATCGTGTAAAAGTTTCTGGCACATGTGGAACGGAAACAAGCGACTCAGTTTATGTTTATGTTAGAGAAACAAATTTTTCATCAGATGCTGATGTATTCGTATGGCCAACAATTACAAGTGAGTATATTAATGTTGCACTTAGTAATGAAAAACTTTTTACAATACGGATCATAAATTCTTCAGGACAGGTTGTTATTGAAAAGAAAAACTGTCAATATCAGAATACAATAGATCTGAAATCGCTGCCCAAAGGAATATATTTTGCAGCGATTAATAACGGCAGTTTTCACAAAACAGTTAAAGTTATTAAAGAATAGTTTTAGTATAAACAATCTGGTTGATGTTTCTTTAATTGGTAAACAACTCTTTAATCCTAACCGGAGCTACCTCCACATCCGGATTGAATGAAGGTCCATTCATATAATTCAGCACAGATATCAACAATTGTTTCGAAACCAATCTTGTTTCGGATAGCTCTTTTAAGTCGATGCTGCAGATCAATAATTTTCCATTGCCTGACTTTACTTCAAAAGCCAGTGCCAGACGTCTGTTATCGAACCAGGTATCTATAGGTTGTATTATAGGTTTTAGTTCTACTGGGAAATCATCAACAATCATTGCCTGTGAATGAGCTACCGGATCCCACCATTGCCAGTTGCTGTGAAACTCAGTAGGAAAGTCTTTGAAAAGTGGGTGGGTTGGATCGCACAGAATACCCATTGTATGAGGCGGTTGATTATTTGTCCAGGCGGTGTTCCAGAATATACTTGAGAATCCTATAGCAACCTGTGACCCTTTTGTCTTACCAACTTTGCCATAAGAAAGAAGCAAAACGGAACCCCCGTCTTTCAGAACATCTGTTGCTTTTTTGTCAAGGCTTTCCGTTATTAAAACACTCCCGGGCTGAATTTCCTGTTTTTCAGGGTAAACCCAGAAATCCCAGCTGTTTCTGAATACTGTGTTTTTAACTGATACTTCAAGAGTAAGTTTCTGTGGTACTGTAATATCAGAAAGATCCATTGAGAATGAACCGACAGGAATGCAATTACCAATATCAATTTTATCAAGGAATATGCTGTCTTTCATTCCTAAATAGGAATGATTCCTATTTACTTTTTTTTCTAACTGAGAATCATTCCTAATTACCTTAATAATTATTGTAGCATTCTTTAATGGTTCCCTGCCGAAATGGGCTATCTCGATATCGGTTTTAAATTTTTCATCCGATGAAAAAACCTGCTTCTCCATCCTTGCTAATGGGACAGTCTCATTACAGAACATCCTGAACTCTTCAGGCGTAACATATCCTTTTGATTCGAAAAAAGGATTCAGAATACCAACCAGTGCAGTGCCCTGACCGGGAAAATCGTGAAGCTGTAGGATCTGAAAACCGGCAAAACCCGGAGTTCTCAATGCTGCCTCTATTTCTGCCTTATAACATAATACCTGAAGCTTCCCCGAGGCCATAAGAAATTCTTCTGCCTGATCTCCCATACCATTGTCATTCAACGTCTCCCTGAAAATTTCTAAGTTTGTGGGTTTAAGTACTCCTGTGTATTTTTCAATCTCTTTAAAGTCGGGGTAAACGCACCATTGTCCTATTTCATGACTCACTGTCGGTACCGAATACTTTGATACAAACTCACGGAAATCGTACATTGTCTGTGGCGGAGCTGAATTTATTATACTCTTTAAACCCTCACCCCAGTGCTGAATACGTGGCTCCGGACTAAGGTTGTAATCGTTTTCCGGAATTACCGGCCAACCGGCAGCAGAAGTATAAACTCGTCTGTTATCCTTTGATTTCCAATATGTCAGCAGCTTGCCAAGGTACTCTTTTTGCTTATTCCCTGCCGGCTCATTTCCATAAGCCAGCATACAGAATGAAGGATGATTTCCATACTCTTTGATTATTTTGTCACCCTCATCATAAATAAACTTGTCTATCGTTGCCCCATCACCAATGGATGTTCCCTGATTGGCCCAGGAACTGCACTCAATATGAAAATAGATACCCTGTCTGTCGGCTGCTTCAAAAGCCGCTTCAGGCGGACAAAAGGAGTGAAAACGTACATGATTCAAACCATAATCCTTACATGTTTGTAATATTTTTGTCCAGGAATCAATATCTGTGGGTGGATATCCTGTAAGCGGGAAAATGGCACATTCCGTTGTTCCCCTTAAAAAAACAGGAACTCCGTTAACAGTAAATCTTGTTCCGTTTACCTTGAATTCGCGCATCCCGAAATCCTCCGATTTCTGATCAAGTATCCTGCCATCAGCACCTTTAAGATCTACTGAAAGTTTGTACAACGCAGGCATAAATTCACTCCACAACTGCATTTTATTGCCCAACGGATAGTCAATAACAAGCTGAAGGTCAGAAGAGGAGGTATTGGCACTTAACACTCTTTTTTTGATTTTCCGGGATACTTCTGTATTAAAGCTTTCGGCCCGAAGCGTCACTTTCCCTTCAAAAGGTTTGCCTGAATTATTTGCTATTGCTACGATTACTTTTGCACTTTTTGACTGTATGTCAGGATAGACTCTAACTTCCTTAATAGAAACCTTAGAGCCTGCTCTCAGGCTTATTTCTCCTGCTATTCCGTTCCAGTTCGATTGGGTATGATCGCTGATACTGTGCGAATTTATTCCTATCGGAACGACAATACTGTTGTTTATCCGGATACTTATACGGTTTTTCCCGGGCACAAGCAGTGAGCTTATGTCAAATTGGTGTGGGACTGCCAGGCTATTTTCGACTCCGGCATTTTTACCATTAACAAAAACAGTTGATTCCCAATGTGGTCTTTCAAGAAACAGTTCAACATTTTTTTCCTGCCAGCCTGCTGGCAGGTCAAACTCCTTCTGATACCATGCAGCTCCTTTGTAGTACTTAACCGGCTTCAGCCAGAAAGGAATTTTTATATTGCCAGGCTGACGGTATTTTTCATATTTTGCATCTGTAAAGTACGATTTATCGACAATATCACCCGTCCATGGAGTGTTAAGATCAACCTCATACCCCTTCCCGTTCTCTGCCATTGAACCGGGAAGTCTGACTGTTTCATCAAGGGCTTTTTGGTACCAGAGATTTTCAATACCAGTGTTAAGAGAATCGATCTTAAACTTCCATTCACCCGCAAGGGAAAGCTTTTGAGCAGAATCCTTTTGCTCAACACTGCAGGCAACAAGAAGAATCATCAACCAAATTATATTCTTCATTCTTAAGTATTTATGTATTATTTCTCGAGGAATGCGTCCAATGCTCTAGTCGGTCTGCCGTCATTCCCCCATGCACTTAAGGCATAGCGGCTCCAGCTCCTTGCCCCTTCAGGCTCCCAGTAAATAACTCCCAGACCTTTACCTTCAGGAACAGCTCTCACCTTTTTGATAACCGCAACAAGCATATCATATGTATTATCCGGCTTATTGTCTTCCCCTCCGACTTCAACAACCATAACTTCCTTTTTGTACCTTGAAGCCATGTCGTTAAGATTATTCCCCAATGCATCGATTGAAAGTGTATAGTCTGGCTTGTCCTTTAGCCAATACGGATAATAAGAGAATCCTATAACATCGTATTTCGCACCATTTGCCTCAGCTTTATCAAACCATGAAGTGAATCTTTCACTGTTATTCCCCTGATCGATATGAAGCATCACTTTTGAACCCGGACTAACTGCTTTAACAGCATCATATCCTTTATTTATTAACTGCGCCAGCTGGGGCCAGTTTGCAGTGCTTCCTTCCGGATATATCATTCCCCCGGGTGTCTCATTCCCGATCTGTATCCATTCAGGATAAACTCCGGCAGATTTGAGTGCACTCATAACTTCGAAAGTGTAATTATAAAGATCATTCAATAACTGTGGAAAATCATGGCCTTCCCATGCTTTAGGTTTTCTTTGCTTGCCCGGATCAGCCCAACTGTCGCTGTAATGAAAATTTATCATAACCTTCATTCCCCATTTCTTTGCACGCAAAGCCATCGCAACGGTTTCATCTTTACTGCAATGGCCACTTGAAGGGTCTTCCGAAGGATTAACAAATGTTCTCAATCTGATTGTGTTCATACCATGGTCTTTAAGGATCTTGAAACAGTCCTCCTCCACACCATTATCATTATAGAACTTATAACCGGTCGCTTCCATTTGTGGTAGCCAGCTGATATCTCCTCCTTTCGAAAATGTCTGCGAGTAAGACCGGATGTTAAGAACCTGAATAAAAACTAAAATGGATACCATGTACCTTAATAATCCTTTAATTCTCATAATATTTGATTTAAGATGTGACTATATTCAGTTAGTTAATTCTTTTTCAATTTCTTCAAGAGATTTTCCCTTTGTTTCGGGTAATTTTCTGATAATGAACCAGAAGCCAAAAACACAAATGATCCCATAGAGCCAGAAGGTTCCCGACGCATTTAGTAACCTGTTAAGCAATGGGAATGTATAGGTAAGCACAAAACATGCAGCCCAAAGGGCAAAAGTTGCAATTGACATGGCTACTCCTCTTATACGGTTCGGAAAGATCTCAGAGAGAACAACCCATGTTACCGGAGCCAGCGACATGGCATAACAGGCGATTGCAATTACAACCATTATTAACAATGGTAATCCCTGAATATGAAAGAAATACATTGAACCTGTAATTCCGAAAATCAATGCAAGTCCACCCGCGCCAAGCAGCATTAAAGCTTTTCTGCCAAGTCTGTCGACCATGAACATCCCGACAAAAGTAAAGATGAGATTTACACTGCCGGTGATTACAATATTAAAAAGTGTATCAGATACACTATATCCTGCATTGGAAAATATTTCCTGGGCATAATTGAAAATCACATTTATGCCACACCACTGTTGAAACACGGCAAGAACCACACCAAGAACAATTATTTTCAGTGTTCCCGGATGGCGCAGAAATGATAATCCAGGTTTTATGTTATTTGATTTAAGTGATTCATTTATAGAATTCATTTCGAAAGAAGCAAATTCTGATCCTCCGATTTTAGTAAGAATTCTCTGAGCTTTAAGCTGATTCTTCTGATTTTTTGCCAGCCACCGCGGACTTTCCGGTACTGCCCACATCAGAAGAAAAAACAGAAGAGCCGGAACGGTGCAGGCATAGAACATCCATCGCCAGCCTGTCTGTCCGTTCCAGGAAACCATTATATCATTCACCGTTGCTCCGGCAGGAACGGGTTCTGCAATTCTCCAGTTAATAAGCTGTGCAGCAAGAATACCAATTACTATAGTAAGCTGATTGATTGAAACGAAACGGCCTCTTACACTACCGGGTGTGACCTCTGCAATATACATTGGGGAGAGATTTGAGGCCAGTCCGATTCCGACACCGCCAACAATTCTGAACAGTACAAAAGTTATGAAAGTGATAGCTGCTCCTGTGCCCAATGAAGCTGCCACAAATAGTGCTGCTGAGAGTACTAACAACTTTTTCCTGCCGAACCTGTCGCTAAGCCAGCCCGAAATTACTGCCCCCGCAAGACAACCAATAAGTGCACAACTCATTGCCCATCCCTGCAGGAATGCATTGCCTGCTATGCCAAAAAATGGCTCATAGAATGGTTTCGCGCCTCCGATAACTACCCAGTCGTACCCGAATAACAGGCCACCCATTGCCGAGACAAGCGAAATTGAGATCAGGTATTTCCAATTGTATTTGATTTGACTCATCATCAAATATTAATAATTATCAAATTCCATTACTATTTGAACTCCCTTTCTAATTTCCCCCAGGGGGGAAAAGTTATCTCCTTCCCCTGGGGGAAGGCAGGGATGGGGGTTATCTTATTAATTCACAATTCTTTAAGCCCCTCGAGCATCGCAACTACATTCTCAAATGGTACGTTCGCCTGAATGTTATGAACTGTATTAAAGATGAATCCACCGTTATTGTTAAGTATTTCACACTGCGATTTAACCTGGTCCTTCACCTGTGCCGGTGTCCCGAACGCAAATGCGCCCTGGGTATCAACTCCTCCTCCCCAAAAAACAAGTCTATCTCCATACTCTTTCTTGAGCTTGCGGGGATCCATCCCTGAGGCGTTTATCTGTACCGGATTTATTATATCGAAGCCTGCTTCAATAAAGTGATTCATCAACGGTTCTACAGCGCCGCAGGAGTGTTTGAATGTTTTCCAGTTTGTATTAAGATGTATCCAGTCATTTACCTTTTTGTAGTACGGAAGCCAGATTGAATCGAACGTCTCCGGAGAACAAAACATCGAATTCTGCGTGCCAAAATCTGTTCCACAGGTAAAAACGACATCGATCTTGTTACCTATCACTTCGTGAAGTAACCGGAGGTTTTCAACAGCTATATCTGTCTGTTTCTCATATATTTCCTTCACAAAATCCTCTCTTATCAAGGTTGAAATATACCATTCCTCAATACCTCTGATACCTTTCGGATGCTTGAGATTTATTGCCGGAACAAGGGCAATATCACCCAGTGCTGTGCCTCCAAGCGAAGCCACAACTGCTTTTGTATCAGTCACCGGCGAGTTTACTTTGTTTTTCCAGTAAGCAAGTTCCTGAGGCGTAACACTTCCAAATTCCTCTAAATTATCTTCAACTTTAAGAGTTGAATCATCAACAGGTTGCTGACGGTCGAGGGCATCAAAAAAATACCCGCTCTTCGGCATCATTGCGCAAGGTGGCACGGAAGTATCTCCTTCAGGATACATCAGAATGTCACCATTATTATTATATGTGTAGTTGAAAGATCCCGGAAAGAGAACCTCCTGGCCCCAAAGTGTTTTATGCACCTTCCAGTTTTCATTGGGCACACCAAACATGTTCTTAGCTCCGAATAAACCAACTACATCAATTTCCATTGCATCGATGAGATCTGAATCGATCTCCCCCAGCATCTGATAAGGCTCAACTACCTTCACAGGCTTTTTCTCAAGACCAAAATATTCTCTTAGCTTTTCAACAATTACAACATGGATGCCTGTAACCCCTGTTGATCCAAAATCAACTACTACCCTGTCTGGTTGTTGATGATTAATTGTCTTTATGAAATTTTGTTTTGAGGAAGCTTTCATATTATAATTTATGACCCTATTTAAGTTTTCAATTTTTTGATTTATGGCATTGCCGGCAAAATCCACCCTTCACGGTAGGTATGTCTGATATATTCGTTAGAACTTGCCAGTGCATTGAAACTGGCATATTTTCTGTTAAATGTCGGATGACCATCAATCACTCTGAATTCATCCGAAGTGATAATTCTCAACTCGTCACTTTCTGAAATATTTGTAAATCTCATCCTTTCGCCATCCCATTCCAGAGCTTTATTCAAACTTTGCAACCTGATTGCAAGAACCCCGAGCAATACCATTTCGTTGAATGGACCGG
Organism: Bacteroidales bacterium; assembly: GCA_031396165.1. Classification (GTDB taxonomy): domain Bacteria; phylum Bacteroidota; class Bacteroidia; order Bacteroidales; family VadinHA17; genus LD21. Next base: position 15,064 of record JANNKF010000262.1, read on the forward strand.
CATAAGCGAAGTTGGATGTTCCTTCGATTCTGTTCTCAGGTGACTCTTTGCAGGCGCGTATCCAGTCCTGCTCATGGGGGCCATCAGTATAAAAGGCATCACCTCCCGGGATTCTTCGCAGATAAGGTATAACATCAGGCTTGCGTCCCGAAAGCAGCCGGGGATCATATCCTCCGCAACCACACATCAGGGTATCCTTCGAACCGATAAACAGGCAACCGCCGAGTCCGTCCTTCATAAGATTTTCACCCTGGGGAAGAAGATCCGAAAGGTTTGGAAGTAATCCACCGTCGTACCAATGCACTTTAACCTCTGGCATGGCAAATTTTGGCATATTGGCACGAGCCGGAAAAGCAAACTCAACGGTCTCGGCATGTGGTGCCGATTCAGTATTTATATTAGTAGAGCTTCCTCTTACTTTATTAGGGTAGCCTAACTTCAAACCCCTGAATACAGGATCAAGCACGTGACAAGCCATATCGCCGAAAGCACCCGTACCAAAATCCCACCACCCTCTCCAGTTCCATGGAGTATAGATCTCATTATAAGGCCTCATCGGGGCCGGTCCTATGAATAAATCCCAGTTAAGTGTTTTCGGAACAGGCATTACTTTCGCCGGACGTTCAATACCCTGCGGCCAGATGGGCCGGTCGGTCCAGGCATGAACTTCCCTGATCTCCCCTATCTCATTGTTCCATATCCACTCGCATAACTGCCTTACCCCATCGCCTGAATTACCCTGGTTACCCATCTGTGTTGCAACTTTATGTTTAGCGGCAAGTTTTGTAAGCAGCCGGGATTCATAAACCGAATGTGTCAGCGGTTTCTGACAATATACATGCTTACCCATAGTCAGTGCTGTGCCTGCTATTGCTGCATGCGTATGATCTGCCGTTGCAACCATCACGGCATCAATCGACTTGCCCATTTCATCGAACATTTTGCGCCAGTCCTGGTATTTTTTAGCAGCCGGGAAATCATTGAAACATGTCGCTGAATACTTCCAGTCGACATCGCAGAGTGCAACAATATTTTCTGTAGCCATGGCCTTAAGATTAGGATGTCCTTTGCCACCGATACCAACTCCGGCTATATTCAGTTTATCACTGGGGGCCTTATACCCAAGGCCACTTACAGTATGATTTGGAATAATTGTGATTCCTGCAGAAAAAACTCCGGCTGTTTTCAAGAAAGTGCGGCGTGAAGAAGTAAATATTTTCATAGGATGAGATTTTTATAATCAAATCGAAAGAAAAATACAATATTGGAATTATAAAGTTAAGGATTTTTAAGTTAGCCGTATTCAACAAATTCCTATCTTTATTATCATAAACACTGTTCATTAATCAACACCTTTAGATTACACTTAATGCCAGGCATAACAATAAAATCTGGAACAAGGAATTTTCTATTCTTTACTTTACTTGTTCTAATTCGTTTTAATATCTTATTGGGTTCAGTATCAGTTAATGAAGATTCATCTTTTGTCTTCTTCCCCGAAATGAGAATTTATCCCGTTATCTTTCTGGATCCGCTTGAATGTATGACTACCGGAGGCTCGTTTGTGTTATCCAGTAAAGAAGAAGATATGAGTCTCTACTCAATCGTGAACCTGGGATTTAATAAACCTGTATTGTCACATAAAGGTCAATCAGTATCGTGGGATATAACCCTGGGAACTGCTGTATTTACCCAGTTTGATCTGAACAGGAGGATGGATGGAAGCTATCTTGCAGGCATCCTAGGCAATGATTATAAGATAAGTGCTGATTTCAACTTACAGAAAAATAAAAACATTATAAAATTCAGATTTTTCCATCTTTCATCTCATCTGGGGGACGATTATATTCTTCGGAATACGGAGAATAATAAAAATGACAAATCTGCAAATTATGAACAGGTCGATTTAACATTTCTGAGATATAACCGTAAGAATTATTGGTTCGCAGGTCTTGGTGAAATTTACACAAAATATGTTTTCAGGAAAAGATTCTCAATGCAGGTCGGGGGGCTCCTGAATTTTAAAGAATCAAAACCGATTAACTTCTTCACTTCGGGGAACATTAAAGTGCTTGCTGAAAATAATTATGTCCCCGATTTCAGAAGTGCTCTGGGAGTAAATATTAATCGGAAGTCGGAATCGCTGATAAGGCTTTGGCTTGAATATTACAACGGCCAGCTTCCATATGGAACCGTAGATTATGGCAGGGTCAGCTGGATTGGTCTGGCCATGGCCATGAATCTAAATTAATTATAAAAAGGTTCACAATAAAATACAGATGGTTCATGAGCTGAAACTTCACGAACCTTCCAGAATTAAAGATTCCAAAGTTGTTCGCTGCAGAATTTCATAGGAGCTGTCTCGAATTTCTTTAAAGACCTTTCGTATTGAACAGGTCTTTTCATCTTTACAGAACTCACATGGTTGGTATGCTTTTTCTGAGACACAATACATAAGGGCAATAGTACCTTCAAAATGACGGACAATGTCAGCCAGGTTTACATCTTCAGGTCTCTTCAGCAGATAGTAACCTCCTGCTTTACCAAGTTTGCTTCCGAGAATTCCAAGTTTCCGTAGTTCAAGCAAAATGTTTTCAAGAAAACTCTGCGGAATCTTTTCCTCCTTTGCTATTTCCCTGATTTGCATCGGACCTTTGCCGTATTCCCTTGCCAGTCTGGTCAAAGCAACTATTGCATAGCGGGTTTTTTTCGAAAGTATCATCAGTCTTCTCAATTATACCTCCATAAAGTTAAGTATTAATACCTAATCAATTTTGGTTTATGTACCAATATCATTCTTTTAAATTGAAATTACATTTGTTCACTAGATCGGTAGACTTAATAATAAATATAATTATCTCATCGAGTTATTATGAAAATCTTAATAATCACATTCACCACAATAACACTTCTTTTTAATGAGGGATTTACTTCAAAGTCATACAGCCAGGAGAAACTAAAGGGGCAGATCAGCATCTCCGGTGCTTTTGCACTCTATCCAATGACAGTTAAATGGGCAGAAGAATTCAGAAAGATAAATCCCGATGTCAGGATCGATATTTCTGCCGGTGGAGCAGGAAAAGGAATTGCCGATGCCTTAAGCGGAATGGTTGAAATTGGTATGGTTTCGCGGGAAATTTATCCGGAGGAGATAAAGAAAGGGGCCTACCCGATTGCTGTGACAAAGGATGCAGTGGTTGCAGTTATAAGTGAATCAAATCCGTCATTGAACACAATTCTCATTACAGGACTCAAAAAAGACGCGGGCAATAATATCTGGATAACCGGCAAATTTACAACATGGGCACAGGCTTTCAATCTTAAATCCAAGACTCCTATTCACATATATACCAGGTCTGATGCCTGCGGAGCTGCGGAAATGTGGGCAAAATATTTCGGGAAGAAACAGGAAGACTTGCTTGGGGTTGGAGTTTTTGGAGATCCCGGACTAGCCCAGGCAGTAAAACGGGATCCATTGGGAATAGGATTCAACAATATCGGTTATGCTTATGACGCTAAAACCAAACTTCAGGTTAAAGGTTTGAGAATCATTCCTATTGATCTGAATAATAATGGAAAGATTGATGAAGAGGAGAACTTTTACAACTCCATGAATGATCTGATAGCGGCTATAGCTTCAGGCAAATATCCTTCCCCACCTGCCAGGGAGCTATACTTTGTTTGTAAGGAGAATCCGAAGAATAATAAAGTCCTGAAGGAATTCATAAAATGGGTTCTGTCCGATGGACAAAATTATGTTCATGAAGCCGGTTTTATAGCACTTCCGAAAGATAGAATAGCATCAGAAACAAAGAAACTTGAATAGCCTGTGAAATACATAAGAGCTGTTAAGGACAAAGCTGCCCGGCATATAATGCTGGGTATTGCCTTTTTTTCACTTCTTCTGCTTCTTGTGATCGGGGTAAGCCTGCTGGTTAAAGCATTGCCGATTATGCAGGAAAAAAATCTCTGGACATTACTTACTTCCCAGAGCTGGAAACCATTTAAGGGAGAATTCGGTTTTCTTCCATTCATCCTTAGCACCTTGTATGTTTCACTTATAGCAATAGTTATAGCACTGCCTCTTTCACTTCTTACAAGCATTTATCTGAATACCTATGCTTCAAATAGCCTGAAAAGAATATTCGAACCGGTGATCGATCTTCTTTCAGGAATTCCACCAGTGATTTATGGTGTATGGGGAACTCTTACCATTGTACCTCTCATCGCTGACAAAATTGCTCCTCATTACGTTGAGTTTTCATCAGGATACACTGTTCTGGCAGGCGGTATTGTTCTTGCAATAATGATACTTCCCCTGCTTATCAGCATACTTGTTGAAGTCTTCCGCTCACTACCGGATGAGATAACTGACGCATCATTAGCACTAGGCGCTACAAAATGGCAGACAGTTAAAAAGGTTCTTCTCAGAAAATCAATTCCGGGAATAGTTGCTGCCGTAGTTTTATCAGTTTCAAGGGCTTTCGGCGAGACTATTGCTATTCTGATGGTTTGCGGCAATATCCCTCTTGTTCCTCAATCAATTTTTGATGCATGCTATCCTCTTCCAGCGTTAATAGCAAATAACTACGGAGAGATGTTATCGATGCCAAGTTATGAATCAGCACTGATGTTTGGAGCATTTTTGCTTTTTATTATAATAGTGATCTTCAATGCAATATCGAGGTTTACCCTCAACCAGATTGAAAGGAGATACAGCTTCTGACCTTATACAGTATTAAGATGAAAAATATTAAATATCAGGAGGAGAGATTTTTTAAAGTGCTTATGGTTATTTCGGCAGCACTAATTATTGGTATCCTATTTTATATCGTTGGCACAATAGTCTACAAAGGGCTACCTGCTCTCAGCTGGGATATGATTACCAAGCTCCCCGGAGGAGGATTTTATCTCGGGAAAGAAGGTGGGGTGCTGAATGCTATAGCAGGTTCACTTTATATCATTTTAGGCTCTCTCGCAATAAGTCTGTGCCTGAGTGTCCCGCTTGTAATGTACATAAATTTCTATCTCCCTGAAAAATCGGTTTTTGCCTCTATTCTGCGTTTTTCTTTTGATATTCTATTCGGTGTGCCATCAATTGTTTATGGCGCATTCGGATTTGCACTCATGGTCTTCCTTGGAATAAGGGCATCATTATTAGGAGGGATTATTGCCGTTGCACTACTGATAATGCCAATCATGATGCGCTCTTTTGATGAGGTTGTTAGATTATTACCACGCGATCTTCCAAACGCACTCCTCTCTCTGGGTGCTACAAAATATGAAATGATCAAGGTGATTCTCAGGCAGGTTATGCCAGGTCTGGTAACCGCAATATTGCTTGCTGTCGGCCGGGGAATAGGCGATGCAGCAACAGTTCTCTTTACTGCAGGATATACAGATAATATTCCCAACGCATTAAACCAGCCTGCTGCTACTCTGCCTCTTTCGATCTTTTTTCAACTTGGTAGTCCCGTTGAAGAGGTACAGAACAGAGCTTATGCATCAGCAGTAATATTAACAGTTATTATACTGTTGCTCAGTTTTTCAGCCCGCTATTTCAGTTCAAAATATTCCAAAAATAAAATTTAAGCCATGAATAGTTTAAAAATGGTATCCGGTAAGGAAAGCTTTGCAGATGTTCGCGAGGGAACAGTTCTCAGGAAACTGCCAGCTTCTCATACAATAAGTCTCGAGAATCTTGATGTATCAATCGGGAAAAACCATATTCTTCAGGATATAAGCCTTACGATACCTGAAAAGAGCATTACCTGCATAATTGGACCCTCGGGCTGTGGTAAGTCAACACTCCTTAAAACACTTAACCGCATGCACGATGAAACACCGGAGGTAAAGATTACCGGTAAGGTTTATGTAGATGATGAGAATATTTATGGCCCCGGAGTAAATGTAATAGATATCAGAAAGAAGATGGGTCTTCTCGCTCAGAGACCATGTCCGCTTCCAATGTCTATCTTCGACAATGTTGCTTATGGGCCCCGTATACATGGATTGAAGAGAAGAAAAGCAATTAATCAGACCGTAATACAGTATCTTCAGTATGTAGGGCTTTGGGATGAAGTAAGGGACAGGATTCGAACATCAGCTTCAAAGCTCTCGATTGGACAGCAACAAAGGCTTTGTCTGGCGAGGGGACTTGCAATTGAACCGGAGTATATTCTCGGTGATGAGGCTACTTCAGCACTCGATCCTATCTCAACCAGGAAGATCGAAGAGATGTTTGTGAAACTAAAAGAAAAATACACTGTTATTCTTGTAACACATACCCTGCGTCAGGCTAAACGAATAGCCGATCATATTGTTTTTATGTATATGGGTAAAATTATTGAATCCGGTCCAACGGAAGAATTCTTTAATCACCCAAAAGAAAAG
>JANNKF010000316.1:0-3441 GCA_031396165.1 Bacteroidales bacterium
GGCTTTATAAAATGGAAGAAGAACCTTACTAATTTAAATGCTGAAAGTCAGTTTAAATTCAGTGGTTTAAATATGGTTGATGTTGTTAACGGAACAAAAACATTTGATGAACTCGGAACAGAAATGCTCGATTCTCTGAAGAACTCCTTTAAAGTTTCTGATTCAAAAGATCCTTTTACTACATTTCTTCCATTAGGTGTGACCCTTGGTGGAAGCTATAACCTCACAAAAAAGGTTTCGTTAGGTATATTGTCCTACAGTCGCTTTATCGGCAGGCAGTTAAAGGAATCCCTTACTCTTTCTGCGAACGTGAATTTAGGTAATGCTTTCTCAACCAGCGTAAGTTATACAGCAGCAAACCACCGGTTTGATAATCTGGGACTGGGACTGGCCTTCAGGCCAGGAATTTTCCAGTTCTATATACTTTCTGACCGTATTCCGGTTATGTGGAACAGGATAAAAACAGATGGTGGCACATTTCCGCTCCCAACCAGCTGGAATACAATTCATCTGCGATTTGGTATGAATCTTGTATTCGGGAATAAGGTGAAGAAGAAGGACGATAAACCAATGGTGCTTGTTGAACAAAACCCAGAAAAGAAATGATCTTAATTCGTATTGCTCTTATAGGCCTGATTGTCTATCTTCTCGTGAGGTCTTTTATGAGATTTGGGGAAAGTGATGCCCCATCGGGTCAAAGTTCAGAATCAGAAAAGCAGGATAAGGCACCGGTTAAAAAAGTATCCAGTGAAATAGGCGAATATGTTGATTATGAAGAGGTAGACAAGAAAAAAACCTGATCTATTTTTCAGGATACCTTATCTTTTTGGCAAGAGAGTTCGCAAACACAAAATCATTAAGGCTCTCACAATCAGAGTTTAGTACTTCATCCTTATTGCCTTCCCAGTTTTTCTTGCCATCGCTGATAAAGACAATCTTTTCTCCGATTTCCATTACAGAATTCATATCATGAGTATTAACGATAGTTGTCATTGCATACTCCTCTGTAAGTTCCTTAATTAATTCGTCAATAAGGATAGCTGTAATAGGGTCGAGACCTGAATTTGGTTCATCGCAAAACAGATATTTAGGATTAAGTGAAATAGCTCTGGCAATGGCTACCCTTTTCTTCATACCACCCGATAGTTCAGCCGGGAATAGTTTGTTGGAATTAATAATATTTACGCGGTTAAGACATGAGTTAACTCTATCAGTTTTTTCCTCAGGCGTCTTATTGGTGAACATATCGAGAGGAAAGCGTACATTCTGTTCAACTGTTAGTGAGTCGAAGAGTGCGCTGCCCTGAAACAGCATACCCATCTCACTACGGATTGCTTTTTTGCCTTTGAAATCAAGTTTATTGAAGAGTACATCTTCAAACCAGATCTCCCCACTTTCTATCTCAAGGAGACCCACAATTGATTTCAGCAATACAGTTTTACCTGACCCGCTTCTTCCGATAATTAGATTTGTCTTTCCTGTTTCGAATGTAACAGTAATATCTTCAAGGACAGTTTTACCGTTGAAGGATTTAGTGAGGTTCATTACTCTGATCATGATAGCAGTAATTGAGTAAGAATTACATTGAAAAGAAGTATCAGGACACTGCTGTACACAACTGCTTTCGTACTGGCCCTGCCGACCTCCAGCGATCCGCCGTCGACATAATAGCCCTGAAAAGCGGAGACACTTGTAATAATGAAGGCAAAAAATACCGTTTTAATTAGTGAATACACAATATAATACGGAATGAAGGCATATTGAATTCCGTATATAAAGTTTTCTGGTGTCATCACACCGGCAAGCGTACCCGCTATTCCTCCTCCGAATATTCCTACTATTATGCTTATGAGTGTAAGTATGGGATTAAACAAAAGTGTGGCAATAATCTTTGGCAGGATAAGGTACGAAGCGGAGTTAACACCCATTATCTCAAGGGCGTCAATCTGTTCAGAGACCCTCATTGTTCCAAGTTCTGATGCGATATTTGATCCTACTTTTCCAGCGAGTATAAGTGCTGCTATTGTAGAAGAAAATTCAAGTATCATAGAATCACGGCACCCAAGTCCGATGAGGTATTTAGGATAAATCGGGTTTTCAGTATTGTAGGCCGTCTGAAGGGTTATTACGGCACCCATAAAAAAGGATATTATCGTTATTATACCTACTGATGTCAGCCCCAGATAGACAAACTCCCTCATAGTCTGCTTATAATATACTATCGGTTTTTCCGGCTTGGAAAAAACCTTTTTTAATAACAGGAAGTAGAGACCGGCCTGCGAAAAGAATTTGATCATTTCTTTAAGTTAATAAACAACAAAATTACTAATTTTTACCGTTTGTCATGAGTAATTTAGTGGGATTACCAAAGAATAAACTTGAGTTCATATTTGTTAGTCGTACTTTTATTAATTATATATTTGCATAATTATTTCTGAATAATATCTCCACTATGGATAACAGGTATGTAATAATTATGGCAGGCGGTGTTGGAAGCCGCTTCTGGCCATTGAGTCGTCGCGAAAAACCAAAACAGTTTCTTGATATTACAGGTACAGGTGAGACTCTTATCCAACAAACATACAGGCGTTTTAAGAAGGCCTGCCCCGTAGAAAACATATTTGTTGTCACAAGCGCAGATCACAAAGATCTGGTAATTGAGCAGCTTGGTATAGATCCTTCACGTGTACTTGGGGAGCCCTTCAGACGAAATACTGCTCCCTGTCTGGCATATGGTACTTTCAGGATCCTGAAGGAAAACCCCAATGCAGTTATTGCAGTTACTCCGGCAGACCACCTGATTGTTAAGGAAGATAAATTCTGTGAAGTCATTAAAAGTTGTTTTGATTTTGCAGAAGGGAATGATGGACTTGTTACTCTTGGAATTAAGCCCGACAGACCTGAGACAGGTTATGGTTATATACAGGCTGACAGGAAAAAACCTGTCAAAGGACATGCAAACCTGCTGAAAGTAAAGACATTTACCGAGAAGCCGGATATTGACCTGGCGAAAGTATTTATTGAGAGTGGTGATTTTTACTGGAACTCGGGGATTTTTATCTGGAACATAAAATCGATCCTTGAAGCTTTCGAGAAGCACATGCCGGATACTTATTCTGTATTCGACGAGGGCAGGACTCTTTTCGGGACAAAGCAGGAGAAGAGTTTTATTGGTAAAACATATGCAGAATGCCGTAGTATATCAATTGACTATGGCATTATGGAAAAGGCTGACAATGTCTACGTGATGTGCACAGATATAGGATGGTCTGACCTTGGAACATGGAGTTCATTATACGAACACGCTGCCATCGACAAAAAGGGGAATGCTCTGGTAAGAGGAGAGATGTTTACATATGAGTGCAAAGGAAATATCTTAAATATCGCACCGGGTAAAGTTGCAGTTTTACAGGGCCTCAAGGATTATATAATAGTTGATTC
>JANNKF010000322.1:0-6767 GCA_031396165.1 Bacteroidales bacterium
GGACTTGGGCAGATTTACAACAGGAAGTACTGGAAGATCCCCCTTGTTTATGCAGGTTTTGGCGGTTTGATTTTTACTGCCGGATTCAATTCCACCAAGTTTAATCAGTATATGGTAGCCTACCAGGATTTTACTGATGGGATTCCTCAGACAAAATCATTTATTGATATTGTTCCGGGGTCAATTGATGATCCGGTGAAAGACCCTGTCCTGAATTTTAGTCCCACTGAAGAAGCACACTGGAAAGAGCAACTTCTTCAGGGAATAGATTATTATAAAAGATATCGCGATCTTTCGTATATTGGCATCGCAGGTTGGTACCTTATTTCCATCCTTGATGCAAATGTTGATGCCAGTCTTTTTAATTATGACATCAGTAAGAATCTCGACATTGCCATTTATCCGGCAACTGTTCCTTTACCGGGTGGATTTACTGGTGCCGGAGTGAATGTGGGTGTGACAGTAACTTTTTAACTGAAAAATCAAATTATGAGAGAACTAACTTTTTCGATTATCCTTCTCCTGACCTCTGTAATTCTAAATGCCTCTTCTTTATCTGATACAATTATAATTAAAGCGGATAACAGTACTGAGAAAATCTCCCGCGATCTCGATAGCCTTGTGAATACCTGGTATGTAAAAATGTATTCAGAAGTTAATCCTGTTGAATTTAAAGGAGATACTGGAATATTGCAATACTCTGATTCTGTGTATAGTAACAGAATAAGAAATATAAATTCTATAATCAGACTCGAATATAATAGTATTATAAGGAATCATATACATGTATATACTATAAGACAGAGAGAAAAATTCAGTGCGGTACTGGGTCTGAAGGATTATTACTTTCCCATGATCGAGGATGTATTTGATTCTTACGGCCTTCCTACAGAACTTAAATATATGGCTGTTATTGAATCAGCACTTAATCCTAATGCCGTTTCCAGGATGGGAGCCACAGGTTTATGGCAATTTATGTACAGTACCGGCCGTATGTACGGACTGACAATAAATTCAATAGTTGATGAGAGACGTGATCCTTTGAAAGCAACCCATGCTGCTGCACGATATCTTAAGGATCTTTATAAAATATATGATGACTGGATTCTGGTTATTGCAGCTTACAACTGCGGTCCGGGCAATGTAAACAAGGCTATCCGAAGATCTGGCAACAAAAAGGATTACTGGGACATTTATTACAGGTTGCCAAGAGAAACCAGAGGCTATATACCCATGTATGTTGCTGCTGCTTATGCTGTTACTTATTTTCCGGAACATAATATTCCACCTATGAAACTGAATATTCCGGTTGCAGTCGATACAATAATGATAAATAAAGATATCCATCTTACCCAGATCTCTGAAGTAATGCGTATCCCTCTTGGTGAACTCAAAGCATTAAATCCGCAATACAGAACCGGCCTTATTCCCGGGTCGTCAAAGGAACAGACTCTTACATTGCCGTTGAACCACCTGGGCGATTTTATTGATCTAAACGATACGATAAGAAATTATAAATCAGATGTTTATCTTAACAGGGCAACACAGATTGCTGATCCTTCACGATCCACAAATGTCCCTGCTGATATTAAAGGTAAAGCCAAACTTTTCTACACAGTAAATAATGGCGACAATCTGGGCTATATATCTGAGTGGTACCGGGTTGGATTATCAGATCTGAGGTACTGGAATAATATCTATAAGAATACTATCAGAGTAGGACAGAAACTTGTTATATATGTTGATCCGGTTAAATCTGAGTTTTATTCAAAGATCAGCTCAATGACATTTGCTGATAAACAGGCTATGATCGGAAAATCAGTTCCGGCAAATACGATGCAACCGGTTGCCAGCACTCCTGCTGAGTTTGAAGGAGATTTCATAACCTATACTGTACGATACGGTGATACAATCTGGGATATCGTTAAGATGTTCGATAATGTATCTACGACTCAGGTACTTTCATTGAATAATATTTCAGATGCGGGTAAGATACAGGTCGGGCAGAAGCTGAAGATCAAGAAGAAAAGCTGATTCTTTTCTAATATATGCGCCCAATAAGGTCATTTTTACTATTACTGATCTTTCTGGCCTGTTTTACCGGTCTCTTTTACATTATTCCGGGTAACCGGTTCTTCCCTTCAATCTATGAGTTTATTCCTGAAAAGGTTATCTCAGAGGTATTGCATATTGTTGATAACCGGAACATCATCAACAAACCAATTCATACCGGAGCTAAACAGTTTAATCTGCCTGTTTCTGTTTTACCTTCAGATACCACTGGTACGGATGCTGCCGGATTAACCCCGGGCACTCTTGGGGATTTTATTGATTCCACTTTCAACGCCAATGGAAATGTAAGAATTTTGTATTATGGAGATTCTCAGATTGAAGGAGATAGGATCACCTCTTATCTTCGTCAGAATCTGAGATCGGAGAGAGGAGGAAAAGGACCAGGATTACTTATGCCTCTCATGCCGGTTATGTATACAAAAACAGTCTGGATGAGATCTTCCTCCAACTGGAAAAAATACAATTATCTCTCTTATAAAGCGGGCGAAATTACACATAATGAACTCGGACCCTTTATGGCTCTATGCAGGTACCTGCCCGAAGGAGAAATCTCAACCGAATCTCAGACAGCATATATACGCATAAGGCCATCGAATCTTGCTGACAGCGCTTCTGCAGTATACGATTTATTGAGGATATTCTACAGAAATACACAAGGTGTTGTAAATGTTGCAATTAAAGCCGATGATATAGAAATATTTTCAGGGAAACTAAAAATTGAAGAAGGTTTTAATGAGCTTAATTGCGGGTTAAACAAGGCTACTGAAGTTCTTATTGAATTTGCTGGCAAGGTTAGCCCCGATATTTATGGATTAAGCATTGAAAGTTCAGGGGGGGTGATAGTTGACAATATACCACAACGTGGCAGTGCCGGACTTGAGTTTACAATGGTGGACAAGGAAAATCTCAGAGCTTCCTACAGCGCACTTTCACCGGATCTTATTATTCTTCACTATGGACTTAATATCGTTAAGAATGTAAGAAACGATTATGCTTACTATAGGAAAGGCCTGACCCGACAGCTAAATCTGCTCAAGGAAATTTCTCCTTCAAGCAAGATATTGGTAATCAGTCTTACTGACATGGCAGACCTGGTAGGCGACAGTATAAAGCCATACCAGAATATACCTACAATAATCGAAGCACAGAGAGCGGCTGCAAATGATGCTGGAGTGGAATTCTGGGACTCATATAAAGCTATGGGGGGTGGTGCCTCTATAATAAAATGGGTTGAAAAAAAACCTGCACTGGCACAGAAGGACTATGTGCACCTGACATATCCCGGGGCTGACAGCCTCTCCAAAATACTGGCATCAGCACTCTTCTCAGGACATACCCCGGATTCTAACATGCCTGAAAATCCGGTCATTAAGACTGATACTTTGTCTGTTTTACAGGTCCCTTTAGAAATCAACAGTGCAGGTGAAGTACTCCTGAAAGCTCTGATCAGATATGATCCCGATGAACCAATGATATTTTCAACTCCAGCGTTCTGGCTTTTTTTCCTGTTGGTGCTGGCCGGGTACAGTCTTATATATAAGAGACTGTTTATCAGGAATTTTTATCTATTCATTCTTAGTCTGTTCTTCTATTATAAATCGGGAGGATTATTCCTGGGCCTGTTGATCTTTGTGACACTCATCGACTATACATGTGGCTTGCTGATATACAGATCCGGAACAAGATTCATGCGGCGGTTCTTTGTTTTACTGAGCATCGTATCAAACCTCGGGATCCTGGCATATTTTAAGTATACCGGTTTAATTATAAGAACAGTAAATGATGTTCTGGGTACCGAGTTCGGGGTTAATGATTTGCTCGCATCGTTTTCAAATTCACATCTGGGGACTTCCTATGATATTACCAGCATTTTATTACCTGTGGGGATATCATTCTTTACATTTCAGTCTCTCAGCTATACATTCGATGTATACAGGAAAAAGATTATACCTGTAAGGAATGTAATCGACTTTGGCTTCTATGTATCATTCTTTCCACAGCTTGTTGCCGGTCCGATAGTAAGGGCTTCTGAGTTCATTCCACAGTTATACAGTGAGTTTCATCTTGCCAGAAGAGAATTCAGTCATGCTCTTTTTCTGATTTGCAAGGGCTTGATTAAAAAGATAATAATTTCCGATTTCATTGCTACCAGTTTTATTGACCGTGTATTTGATTCTCCCTCTGTCTATTCAGGATTTGAGAATCTGATGGCTGTTTATGGTTATGGTTTGCAAATATATTGCGATTTTTCAGGTTACACTGATATTGCAATAGGACTTGCACTGATTCTTGGTTTCAGACTACCCGTGAATTTTAACTCTCCGTATAAAGCTGCAGGTGTAGCAGATTTCTGGAAAAGATGGCATATTTCTTTGTCACGATGGTTAAAAGATTATCTGTACATCCCTCTGGGGGGTAACCGTAAAGGTAAGTTCCGCACCAATATAAATCTGCTTATTACAATGTTACTTGGAGGATTATGGCATGGGGCCGATCTGCGGTTCATTATCTGGGGATTACTGCATGGTATAGGGCTGGTTTTTGGACGGATCTGGAAATCAATCTTTGGCGAAAGGTTACTACAGGGTCGCATTGGCCGTGCAATAGTTGTGTTTATTACCTTTCAGTTTGTAAGTTTTTGCTGGATCTTCTTCAGAGCGCCTGATATTGAGAGTATTAAGGTGATGTTAGCCCAGATAATTAATAATTTCTCCCCCGGGTCTTATCTTACTGTTATACCGGCTTACAGCAGTGTCTTTCTGCTTATGGCAATTGGTTATATAATACATTTTCTTCCTGAAAACTTCAAAGAGTCTTACCGCGGACTCTTTATTAAGATTCCCCTGGTATTTCAACTTGTTCTTGTTATGATCGTTGCGATACTACTGTTCCAGATGAGATCAACAGAAACAACGCCATTCATATACTTCAGATTTTAGGGTCAGAGATATAGAGAATCGTCTTTTGCCATTTTGGTAAAAGGAGCTATTGCACGGTTGTAGATACCCTGAACATAAGCAATTGCCATACCATAGTTTGTAACCGGGACACCAGCCTTTATAGCTGGCTGTAGCCTGTTGTGAAGTTGTTTCCTCGTGATCATACACCCGCCACACTGAATCACCAATGAGTAATCTGCAACTGGTCGGGGTAGTACATCTAGTCCTGCAACTACATCATATTCAATGTTTTTACCCGTAAATGCAGTAATCCAGCGCGGGAGCTTTGTTCTGCCAATGTCATCACATGACACATGATGTGTGCAGGATTCAAGCAGAAGGACTCTGTCACCATCTTTTAGCCCGGATATCTTTGGTGTTCCTTTTAAATAATTATCGAAATCGCCTTTAAACCGGGCAAGCATTATACTGAAGCTTGTTAGAGGAATATCTTTTGGGACCGATGCCTCTGCCTTTACAAAGACCTGCGAATCGGTAACAGCCAGGGCCGGTCTGATTTTTGTTTTCTTCAGGAATGAATCTATCTCCCTTTCTTTTAGCACTATCGCAACAGCATCATTATCAAGTATATCTCTTATTGCCTGAACCTGTGGCAGTATAAGTCTTCCCTCAGGTGCCTCCACATCGATAGGTGTTATGAGAAGCACAATATCACCATAGCTTATCAGATCGCCGAGAAGTGTCGGTGTTTTTAATGAGTGTTCCGGAATGGAGTCCTTTATAATGGTTATAAGATCCTCGTAATTACGTTTATCCTTCGATGAGTATTCAAATAGCGGTGTTCCTGCGGCTGTTAATACTTTTGTACAGAATTCTGTTGAAGGGCTCTCAATGTCTGATTTACTGTGTATTACAATAACCGGAATATCTTTATCCTTAAATTTTCCGATCAGATCATCCTCGTAATCACTCCATGAATTACCCGTTACAATTAACAATGCAAGGTCAATAATCTCAAGTGTTCTGAGGGTCCGGTCAATCCTTTTCTGTCCAAGATCTCCTGAGTCATCAATACCGGCAGTATCTACCAGAATAACCGGACCAAATCCTGTAATCTCAAAAGATTTCTTTACAGGGTCGGTGGTTGTCCCGGCATGATCCGAAACAATTGCAATATCCTGTCCTGCAAGAGAGTTGATAAGACTGCTTTTGCCATTATTTCTTCTCCCGTAAATACCTATATGAGGTTTTAACTCTCTTCCTTTAGACATTTAATGAAAATTTGAAGCAAAATTAACAATTTTTGCCTCAATAAGGTTTTCTCTTTGTCACTCTGAGTCTCCACCGTCTCACTCTGTGTATAAAAAACTGTTTCAAAGCTACACAGATTTCAAACTGAGAACCACATAGACATTATTCTTTTAGATAAGTTTGTTTACAGAATGAGGAATGTTTAGTATTTTTATATGGTAACGAAAGAAGTCAATTGACTTTTCACAGGATCAGGCTTTTCCCACATAAAAATGAATAACAGGTTCAGAAATATTCTCAGGAGAAATTTAACCAGAGGAACATATAAATATCTGAAAGGTATTTATTTAGGTTTGTTGTCAATTCCCTTTGGTTATGATCTGGATATGTTAGCGAGGATCTATAAAACGGATAAGTATGGCAAACATTCCTACACTACTCACTATTCGAATCACTTCAGAAAATTCAAGTTTAAAAGAATTAAGCTTTTTGAGATAGGAGCAGGAGGCTATAACTTTCAGGATATCGGAGGCAATTCCTTAA
>JANNKF010000330.1:0-25264 GCA_031396165.1 Bacteroidales bacterium
GATCATAAAGATTGAAAGAAAGAATCCCATTGTTATATGCAGGATAACGGTATATATCATTCCGCTGATGCCAAATAACCCGGTAACTGTAATTCCGGGAAAGAGTAACCCTATTCCGGAGATTATTACAAGCGGGACCGCCACATACATTGCAAGTACATATGAAAACTTTTGTAACGGATTGAATTTACGCTCTTCAGTCACAGGAAAAGGGTGTTTTTCTCCTTTGAACATTCCCCAGCCATAGTACTTCATCTGCGTAACAAGCTCGGATACAAGACCTTTTCTGTCAATTTTATAATAATTGCCATTTTTTGTGAATGTATTTCCTGATACAAAAATTATATAATTTATTGTAAGAAGTATGGCGGCAAAATTATGCAGCCTGACAGCTTTTGCAAACCCCACGACTATAGCATAGTTTTGCTTGTCGGTATACTGCATGCTTAGCCCTGTGATTATAAGGATAATGAACAAAACAGCATTAAACACATGCCATAGTCTTATCCACTTTGGATATAGGTACATATCTACTCTTCTATTAGTTTATTTGATTTCCTTATTCTGAAAAAAATATGTCCCGCTATTACACCGATAACCCCAAATAATATTACCAGGCTGAAGATATTCAGGTATTCGTTTCTATTGGCACCAATAACGTACGACTCATTCAGTATTGTTCCATTGAAGAAACCATCGCGACGCTGTTCTTTCGATTCGAATTTATAGAGCGATGCCATAAGCAGTGAGTTCTTGGAATGACATTCGTTGCAGAGTCTGACTGCTTCCTCTTTAGGCATGATCTGATGTGCGACGTGTAGCATATTGTTCACTTTTGTATGACACTCGATACATCGTACACTTGCAAAATGAGATGCCTGATTAGGCAACCAATCATGCTTCTCAATTACACTAATCTCCTCTTTATCACTCAGTAGCTGAAACCGGTTGAAATTGGAGTGACAATTAAGACATATTGCATTATCATATTTGATTGTTTCCTTAAAGTTTTCGGGTGTCCTGACACTAATCTTATAAGAGTGCGGATTGTGGCATTTCCAGCATGAAAACCCATCATTCTCATGTAAAAAGTGACTACTTTTCTGATAAGCGGTATCTATCTCCTCGAAATGATACTGTGCATAATTCTCATCACCTCCATGGCAATCGAGGCACGATAATTTCTGTTCCATCCTGAGTTCACCCGAATGAGGAAAGGTCTCATATTCTGATGAATGACAGTCTGTACAACTGAAACTCTTGTGATTTGATTTGTAAAACTCATCTTCACGCACTATTCTCTCAGAGCACATAATGGCCCTGACCTGTTTCCCGAGTGTTTCGTTGGTATACTCATATTTAGGCTGGCCATGACACTTAAAACAACGGTTGTTATCTTCAGCATATGGAGACACAAAAGATGCAGTATCCTGAACCCCGGAAAGCTCACCCTTAGTCCTGAAAATTCCAGCTGTTGCTATTGTGCTGAATGAGATAAAGAACAGCAGGGTAATTATCCTGATTTTGGTAAATTTCATTCCCGACTCCATGCCTGAATTAGAACCTGACAGTTATATTGAAGCCAACCAGATACTCGCCTTTGGTAAAATCGTTAGTATTAAATACAAGATTACGCTGATCTATTATCTGGGAATAGTTTGCTACAAATATCTGGAACGCATGGGTTGCGGTATTAATCTCCCATCCAAGTGAAAGGTTTGGTTTAGGTTGAACATCAAGATCCTGTTTTGTAAGAAGCTGATCGTACTCGAGAATAAGTGAATGGCCTCCGAAAAGATTCGCACGAGCACCTGCAGAAATCCCGAAATTCAAATTCTTATATCCTACAGAATCAGACACAACAGGTACAGAATTGAAATAAGCAAGTGAGGGAGCAACCTGAATGGATATCTTCTCACTTAGTTTGCGGGCAATAATAATCTGGGAGAAATATGACAATCTGTGAGCCGCTTTGTAAGAAGCGGCAGGGCCAAATACTTCTTCCTTCTGAAGGTCAGCCACAATGTTACCATAATATGAAACTGAAACAGGAACCCTGCTGTCTTCTGTCTGCCGGAGAAGAGCAACCTTCCACTGAATATCCTGAAGCTTATAATCTTTTGTTGTTCCGGCACCAATTGCCAGCCTGTCGGTAATACCATAAACCATCCCGATACGGGTATTAGCCGAACCATAAATTCCGAACAGATTATGAACGTTTTCAATCAGACTGAATCTGTGGTGTATCTGAAGTTCGAGACTTCCTTTGAAAGGTGATGCAACTGTCTGGTTATCGATAAGAGTCGATGTTCCGAAGGTAAACATAACAGGTGTTGATCCGCTTTCTTCCTTTACAGCTTCCTGAGCAAATAAGGGAGAAATAAAAAATGACAAAGTGAGTACTATAAAAATCTTTTTCATGTCAATGGGTTTTATCTGATTTGGTTATTTTAATTATTCTGAGCTCCCTGGGTTATCCAATAGAGAATTTTAAGTTTTTCTGCAGCTGTTGATCTTGAGGCATGGCTTGATTCGATGAGTTTTTTATAGAGTTTGCTTGCTTCAGCAGGAGCAGCTAAAAATCCTCCTTTTGAAAGCGCATTATATGACTTACCGGTTCTTAAATCAGGAGAGGTTGTTCCACCATGGCAGTCAATACACTTTTCATTAAAAATAGGTTGAATGTCAGTGTTTAGTTTCCAAACGACATTCTGGTCAACCTCAGGCGGACTATAGGTATACTTTTCGCATGAAGTGAAACCTGCTATACCTGCAACCAATACAAGACCAACAAGTATCTGTCTGATCTTATTTATTTTCTGGTTCATAATTAAATTATTGTTAATTAATTCACAAAGATATTTTATTCAGCCGATTTTTGGATTTATTAAGTCACTAAAATGGTGTTGACCATACTGCTGTTTAGCATGTGAAAAATTGATCTATATCAATTAAACTGCTGATATATGTTTTTTTATTATTTTTACATTATTCAATGTGGGTACTTAAATTTTGATTCATGGAATATTCAACAGCTAATCAATTTGTGATTCTGGCGTTAAACCCTGAGAAGGGAAGATTATCACTTGATCGTATTCACTTCAGGTACTCGCTTACAGGTGCTATCCTGCTGGACTATCTGGATGGTGACGAGTTAAGGGTTGAAGATAAACGGGTTATACCTTCGTTAAAGATAAATAATGATGCTATTCATGCATTGTTCGCCGGAAAAATATCGAAGGCAACACGAAACAGGAAGATCTCATACTGGATACGTAGCCTGACAAACAAGAGCCGGTTCATATTCAGCGAATTAGCCAAATCGCTCGAAGAGAAAGGAATAATAAGGATTGAGCATAAGAAGTTTTTGCACATCATACCCTATAAAAGGTACTGGTTTCTTAATACTAGTATCAGACCTGACCTGATCGAAAAGCTAAGGGGAATTCTGCTTTACAGGAAAACCCCGGTAAAGAAAGAATTAATGCTTCTTTCTGTTATTCATTCAGCAAATGCATATTCTGTTTTATCCAGAGAGAGGGGTGAAAAAAGAATGATACGCAAGAAATGTGCAGAGTTGCTTAAAAGTGATTTTGTGAGTATTGAAATGAGTCAAACAATAAAAGAGGTTCAGAGTGCAATTGAATCGTCAATAACAGCCGCCTCTATTGCTGCCAACAATGGGTATTAATTCCTTTTAACGTTTTTTGTAGTATTGCATTATCTCAGGCATTGCCTCTTTGATCTTTGCAATTCTCCTCTGATCGGAAGGATGAGTACTCATAAATTCTGCGGGTTTCTGTCCACCGGCTGCGCTCATTCTTTCCCAGAAGGCGATAGCTGAATTGGGGTCGTAACCGGCGAGTGCCATAAAAATCAGTCCAAGTTTATCAGCCTCAAGTTCATGGTCCCTTGAATATGGCAATACTACTCCCATCTGCGCACCTACACCATATACGGTATTATAGATATTTTTAGTTTCTTCAGGTTTATTTTTCACTGCTTCACTCAGGGCAATCCCGCCAAGCTGGATCAGCATCTGCTGGCTCATCCTTTCATTTCCGTGACGTGCCACAGCGTGTGCTATTTCGTGACTCAAAACTACAGCCAGACCATTCCTGTCGGCAGTGAATGGCAATATACCGCTGTATACCACCACTTTACCGCCGGGAAGACAAAAAGCATTCGGTACTTTACTGTTAACAAGTGAATATTCCCATTTATATCCATCGAGCCGGGTTTCCATGCCATTGGCTGAAAAGAAAAACTCGACTGCATTTGAAATTGTGGATCCTATCTCTCTTACCATTGAGCTGTTAGCCCTGTCAGAGGAAGGTGGATTCTCTTTCATGAACTCATCGTAACTGGCAAATCCCATAGCTATCATTTCTGATTCGGGCAGGATACTTAACTGTCGGCGACCGGTAAAAGGAACCACACTACATGCCTGATAAATCAGAGCTAATGCCAGTAATAACAGAAAAGATTTTGTAATTTTATTCATCACTTTTGGCTATATTAATGCAAAGGTATTTAAAATCTTTAACGCTGTTTATAGCCAAATAGTTTAAAAAAATCAGAACTTATAAACGTTATCCTCAATGAGCTTGTCTGCGATCCTTCTTCTTGCATCTTTCACATTCACGCATTCAACCCTTGCGAGCGCCTCAATCGCTTTAACCAATACTGCGCAATTTTCAGGAGTGCTGAATGCGCTGATTGCTTCGAGAGCAGATTTTCTGACGATAGAAGCAGTATCGAAAATATTCACATCGAGCATATCTTTGTAAAGTGCTGCACTACCGTTTCTTGATGACATTTTTTCAACTCTGAGTGCAAGTGATTCAGAGATGTAAGTCTCCATCATCATCTCAGCAATATTATTGAGAACCTCCTGTTCATTTATCAGTCCTTTTTCAAAACGCTTTGTTGCACCATGAATACAAATCAGAATCGCCTTTTTGAAGTTTTTGGTATATCTTTTTTTTGCCTGGAAGTAAGATTCACCATCTTTCTTACCATCGGTTATTGAATTCAATCCTGAATATAGTTTATCTGCTTCACCATAAAGATCAAACTCACCTTTCATTGCACGTTTCATTGCAGTGTCGACAACAAGCAGGCGGTTAATCTCATTGGTTCCTTCAAAGATCCTGTTGATCCTCGAATCGCGATATCCCCGTTCAACTGCCATCTCGGCAGAGTAGCCCATTCCACCATGAATCTGTACACCCTCATCAGCAACAAAATCGAGCATTTCGGAACCAACGACTTTAAGCATTGCTGCCTCAACAGCATAGTGACTGATGGCTTCAATGGTTGCTCTTCCATAATCACCACAGTCGACAGTGAGCCTCTTCATCAATGTATCAACATCCTGACTTACTCTGTAAACAGCAGATTCTGAAGCAAAAAGGCGGATTACCTGCTCTGCCATTTTATGTTTAAGTGCACCGAATGTTGAAATAACAACGCCGAACTGTTTTCTTTCGTTTGCATATTTAACTGAATCAGTAATAGTCTTTTTTGCCGCTCCTATTACGTTTGCACCAAGTTTAAGACGGCCCATATGAAGGATGCTAAGGGCTATCCTGAACCCCTCGCCTCTTTTTCCCAGCAGGTTTCCGACAGAAACTTTTACATCATTGAAATAGATCTGGGCTGTTGATGATCCTTTTATTCCCATTTTGTGTTCGTCTGGTCCGATAACAACACCCGGATATTTACTCTCCACGATAAATGCACTGAGAACCCTGTCTGTATCTATTTTTGCAAAAACCACCAGTGTATCAGCAAATCCGGCATTGGTGATCCACATCTTCTGTCCATTGAGAATATAGTCTTTGCCATCTTCAGTTAATCTGGCATTGGTTTTTCCCGAGTTGGCGTCACTTCCGGCACCTGGTTCGGTAAGGCAGTATGCACCAATGAATTCACCGGAGGCCAGTTTGGTCACATAACGTTCCCTCTGATCCTTATTACCATAGTACATTATAGGAAGTGTACCAATACCGCAATGGGCCATATATGCAACGGAAAATGAATAACCGGCACCTGTTGTTTCAGCAACAAGCATCTGAGTAACAAATGATTGTCCAAAGCCACCAAACTCTTCAGGTATTGAGATCCCCATTAACCCAAGTTCGCCAGCTTTTTTCAGCATGCTCTTCATGAGTTCCCTGTCGCTCTTCTCAACTTTATCGAGATTTGGATATACCTCAGCCGCAAGAAAATCGCTGCATGTCTGGGCTATCATTCTCTGTTCCTCATTGAATTCCTCGGGAATAAAAACATCTTTTGCCTGGACTTCGCTTACAAGAAATTCACCGCTTTTCAATAGTTTACTGTTTTCCATTGGTTGAAATATTTTAATAATTATCAATAATCCGGTTTCAAATTCAGGGTTGCTTATATTTGTCTTTCTTCGTTTGCCCCTTACCCTGAAGCCTGCCTGCCGGCAGGCAGGGGAGCGAAGAAAATCAATTTCACCCTTTAGTACAGGGGCCAAAAGTTGATTTTCATAATTCAAGTGATTGTGCTATGAGTTCAGCAATATCGAGATTCCTGATCTCCTCTTCTTTGTTTTTGTATTTGAGTCCGTCGGTAAGCATTGTCATACAGAACGGACAAGCTGTCGCAATTACGTTTGCATCAGTTTTAAGGGCATCTTCAGTTCTCTCAATGAAGACCTCTTTGTTTCCCTTTTCAGCCTCTTTGAACATCTGGGCACCACCGGCACCACAGCAAAGTGCAAAACTTTTATTTCTATGCATCTCCACCACACTTCCGGTTAATTTATGCAGGATAGCACGGGGTTCATCATATATCTCATTTCCCCTTCCAAGATAACAGGGATCGTGATAAGTTACTTTTATATTTTTCAGAGAAGCAGGGTTAATCTTCAGTTTTCCCTCTTCTATTTTTTTGTTTAGGAACTGAAGGTAATTGATAACTTCGTAATTACCACCAAGATCGGGATATTCATTTTTGAAGATATTGAAACAATGAGGACAGATTGTAATGATCTTTTTTACCTCATACATTTTGAAGATTTCAATTATCTGGAGTGCCTGCATCTGATAAAGCATCTCATTCCCTGCCCTTCTGGCAGGATCGCCTGTACAGGTCTCTTCTTTACCAAGTACAGCATAACTTACATTCAGATGTGCAAGGATCTTTGCAAAAGACCTGACAACTTTTTTGTATCTGTCGTCGAAAGCACCCGCACATCCTACCCAGAACAAATATTCGGGTTTTTCCCCTTTTGCAAAGAGATCGGACATTACAGGAACTTCAATTTTGCGGACTTCCATTTATCTCATTTTTAACATTATACCCTCTTTCTTATTTCCCCCAACGGGGAAAAGATTGCTTGTCTCCTTCCCCCGTGGGGGAAAGAGGGCAGGGGGTTATTTTATACATATTTCTAATTCCTTAGTCCAGTTCAACCTGTCTTCGGCAGAGTATTGCCATGGGGCACCGTTGTTTTCGATATTATTGAAAACGGCTTTCAGTTCGCCCGGAGCGGAGGCCTCTTCCATAACCAGGTATCGTCGCATATCAATAATCAGTGTAGGGTGATTTATGTTTATCGGGCATTCCCTGGCACAGGCATTGCAAGTGGTGCAGGCCCATAACTCTTCTTCCGAAATAAAATCTCTCAAAAGTGAACGGTTATCGTTAAAATCCCTTCCGTTCTTTACCATTAGAGGACCTTTCTCCTTCATTCTTGCCCTGAGATCCATTATAACTTTACGTGGAGATAATTTTTTCCCGGTAATATTAGCCGGGCAGACAGAAGTACAACGTCCGCATTCAGTACAGGCAAGTGAATCGAAATAGTTTTTCCACGAAGCATCCTCAGCGTCTTTAACCCCGAAACGCTCAACAGGAGCATCGGCAGGGGCTGCTGCAAAAGCCGTATTCGGATCGAGCATCAGCTTCACCTCCCTTGTAATATTGTCCATATTCGGAAGTTTACCAAGTGGTTCAAGCCGCGAGAGAAATACATTAGGTACCGACATGAAAACATGAAAATGCTTGGAATAAGGAAGGTAGTTGGCAAAAATGAATATGAGTAATATATGTGCCCACCACGATCCCTCATACAATAAACTGAATGATTCTGCCGGCATTGAAGGCATGAAATTGAGAAGGATGCGGCCAACAGGATAGACACCATCAATCGAGGCACCTGAAATCTCCTGATGCCCGAGATATCCCAGATTCATTGTCAGGAGTGAGATCATCAGAAGCAGGATAAGAGAAAGAGAGATATTTGCATCACGGTGCGATCTTTTTTTCATTTCAATTCCCTCGAACCGTTTTATATGAAAGAAGAGTCTGCGTGCGAGGAAGATTATTATTGAAATTGCAATGACGAAAGCAAAGAAATCGCCGGAAGCCATCAGAATATCATAAACCGGTCCCAGAAATTTCAGGATCCTCTCCGTGCCTGTCAGTCCGTCAATTACCATTTCAATACTGCCAAAAATAATCAGGCAGAAGCCCCAGAATACGAGTGCATGAATGAATCCAAGTACCGGCAAACGAAAAATCCTTGTTTGACCGAAAGCCACGCTCAACATTACACTGAATCTTTTGCCAAGATCCCTTACCGGAAATGCAGGTCTCGTAAATCTGAAAAAGCTTACAATTCTTCTTACAGTAAAAGCAAAAACTCCTAAGGTAATCAGAAGGGCAATGGCAAATATTATCTGTCTTGTCATAATTTAGTTATTGTGTTAACCAATTTTTGCCACGAAGGCGCAAAGGCGCAAAGTATTATTTTGTATTAACATATCTGCGTATTCCGTCCTTAATTAGAGGCACATTAAAATTTATAAGATATCCAAGTCTCTTTCCGGTTAACATTAAGTGACTAATAATTTGTGCCTCCCAAACAGGATTAACTAATTCAACCGCTTTTAATTCAATAATTACTTTTTTTTCAACCAATAAGTCTAATCTTAATCCCTCTTCAAATGTGAGTCCATCATAAACAATTGGAATATCTAATTGTCGGTCAACATTTAAACCCAGTTTTCTTAATTCATGACTCAAACAAACTTCATATACCTTTTCCAGTAATCCTGGACCGAGAGCTTTATGTACAGTAAATGAAGCATTAACAATCTGTTTTCCGATTTTTTCCTCTTCAGTTGACAATAACTGTTCCATTTTTGATTTCTTAGCGCCTTAGCGTCTTCGTGGCAAAAAATTATTTCTTCAATTCTTTAACAGCCTCAACAAGTTTCGGAAGCACCTTCATTGCATCACCCACAATACCATATTGTGCTGCCTCGAATATAGGAGCATCTTTATCTGAATTTATTGCAACAATAAATTTTGAAGAGCTGATACCTGCAAGGTGTTGCGTTGCACCGGAGATGCCAAGTGCTATATAAAGGTTTGGTGCAATAATTTTTCCTGTTTGTCCGGTATGCTCATCATGCGGCCTCCAGCCTTCGTCGGAAACCGGTCGTGAACAGGCAGTTGCACCGCCCAGAAGAGAGGCAAGTTCAACAAGAGGTGCCCAGTTATCGGGAGATTTCATTCCTCTTCCTCCCGATACAACAATATCCGCATCAGTTAAAAGGATCTTCCCGGTCTGTTTCTGAACATCCTTAACAGCAGTTTTAAGAAGAGACCCGTCAATAATAACATTCAGATTTTCGATGGTGGCGCCATTAGCTGTCTCAACAAGATCGAAAGAGTTCTGAGACAGTGTTAATATTTTAACAGGAGATTTAATTTCCAGGTGAGCAAAAGCATTTCCCGAATAGGTTCTTTTGTAAAGAGTAAAAGGATTGAGGCTCAAAGGCAGTTTGCTTATACCTGATCCCACACCTGCCTTCAATCTTACGGCGATACGCGGAGCAATTGCTTTTCCTGTGTTATTATTAGAAATAACGATAACAGAAGCATTTTCTTTCAAAGCGATATCCGAAATTACACTTGAATAGGCCTGATTATCCAGTAAAACAAGCTGATCATTTGAAATACTGATGATCTTCGCTGCACCATAATTTCCAAGTTTCTTAAGTTCATTCTCTTCCACTTTTCCAATGGAGACTGCAGTTACAGAAGAGCTCATCATTTTTGCAATTCCAGCTGCAAATGAAACGAGTTCGAATGAGAGTTTCTTAAATTTTCCGTCCCAATTCTCGGTATATACCAGTACTGACATATCGTAGTGATTTACAGTTTAAAAATTAATGATTAAATTACCTTAGCCTCGTTCTGCAGGAGATCAATAAGCTGACCGGCATTATCGGCATCGATGTATTTGCAAGCTGCACGCGGAGCAGGTTTTTCGAATACAACTATCCGGGTAAGAGGTTCCACTGCTACTGGTTCAATAAGTTTTACAGGTTTCGTCCTTGCCATCATAATCCCGCGCATTGCGGCTATCCTTGGCTCTTTTGCTATACCTTTCTGAACGATTGCCACGAACGGAACAGGAACAGTAACTACCTCCTTGCCTCCGTCAATCTCGCGTGTAAGAACTGGTTGTCCGTTTTCAATCTTAATTCCGGAGACAGCAGAAACAGAAGGAACACCGAGGAACTCGGAGATCATACCTCCCACCACTGAACCATTATAATCGCTTGATTCAATACCACACATTATTATATCGAACTGTTCCTTCTTAACCACCTCGGCTATCTGAGAAGCAACATACCAGGCATCGGCCGATTCGCCGTTTACCCTTATTGCATCATCAGCCCCTATTGCAAGAGCTTTACGGATTGTGGGTTCGGAGGAAGCCTGACCAACATGGACTACAGTTACAGACTTAACGCCGGTTGTGGCGTCATCCTTAAGCTCCAGGGCACGGGTAAGAGACAATTCGTCCCAGGGGTTTATGACCCACTGTATACCGGTAGTGTCGATTGCGGCATTTCCTTCGGCAAATTTGATTTTTGTCGTTGTGTCGGGAACATTACTGATACAAACCAGAATTTTCATCTAATCTATGATATTAGTTATTTAACTTATTCTAAAAAGATTACAACCTAAATCACAGCATCTCCAAAGCTATGAGGCGGCAAATATAATAATTTAGTATTCACAATCAAATCGCTAAAATATTATGTTTATAGCAGGTTCGAAATAAATCCATATTACATCTCCCTGTATTACTGATCTTTATCAAGTTCAGATACTATGTGAATATTATATGGTCGAAGGGATGACATTTTCTATTAACCTTCGTGTTCCTTTGTGTAATCCTTTGTGACGCAAAGGAGAATGGTATCTCCCAGGAGCAACATATAAAAAAATTAGTTTTATTACAGCAATAAGAATTTTAGCTATAAATTCGCAGCCGTTAAGATTCATCTATTAGAAAGTCAGCAATTGAGTAAAAATTTTAAAGTATATGGTTCCGTAGTACTGGCAATGATCTTCTGGTCATTCTCGTTTATTTGGTTTAAAGTAGCGAATGAAACGTTTCGTCCAATTACAATAGTATTTATACGTCTGGTCTTTTCAGTGGTATTGCTTACTGCTTATCTCGTAATTACCAGGAATTTTATGAAGATCAGGAAACAGGACAGGAAATTATTCCTGATGCTGGCCCTGTTTGAACCGTTTTTGTATTTTCTCGGTGAGAGTTTCGGACTTACCTATGTTTCGGCAACAGTATGTTCGGTTATTATTTCCACAATACCGGTTTTTGCAACTATCGGAGCCTGGCTCTTTTTCAGGGAGAGACTTAAAGTGATCAATTATGCAGGAATTGTCCTTTCCTTTATCGGAGTACTTGTTTTCATCCTGAACACCGATGGAAGTATATCATTTAATCTTAAAGGTCTTGGGTTACTGATGCTGGCTGTTTTTTCAGCAGTAGGATATAACCTAACCCTTAGCCGTCTTGTTGGCCATTACACACCCGTTTACATCGTGAATGTTCAGAATGTAATAGGTGCTGTACTTTTCCTTCCTCTCTTTCTTATTCTCGACTTAAAACATTTTGTAAATACACCCTTCACCTTTGAACTGTTTAAACCAATTATAGAACTTTCACTATTTGCATCATGCTTTGCGTTCATACTTTTTGCCTATTCAGTAAAACAAATGGGAATAACCAGGTCAAATGTATTTTCGAATTGCATACCCGTGTTCACGGCATTATTTTCTTTTATATTACTGGGAGAAAAACTTACAGTTCAGAATATAGCCGGAATGGGAATTGTGATAACCGGACTCTTCCTTTCGCAGATGAACGGCAGGAAGAAGAGTATTGATGACGCCCTTATACTCACGGGAAAGACAGCCTGAGAAACAACTTTTGGGTATACCCTGTTCATTAATACTAATTTACTCGATTATTCCGTTTAGGTAAATCATGCTATATTTGCTGTGGATTAAAGTATATGAGAAAGCAGGTACTTGCAATTATATTTATATGTCTCAGTGTTCCTCCTGTTGTCGCACAGACAGGTGGTGATAATGTCTATGAGTTTTTGAACCTTACTCATTCAGGACTTGTATCATCCCTCGGGGGATCAAATGTGTCATTGAGAGGGAACAACCTGAATATGACCTATCATAATCCTGCGCTGCTCAATTCAAATATGAACAATTCCCTGGCATTGAATTATGGGAACTACTTTGCGGGCATAAATTTCGGACTGGCGATGTATTCGCATACAATACCCGGTATCGGAAATTTTGCTGCGGGAATGACTTATCTCAATTACGGTTCTTTTACAGAAACAGACCCTTCGGGTGTAATTACCGGTGAGTTCGGAGCTGCGGAATATGCTTTCTCTATGATCTATTCATGGGAAATAGATTCACTCTTTACTGTCGGTGTAAACCTTAAACCTGTTTTGTCGCATCTTGAAAAATATACATCATTTGGCTTTGCTTTTGATATAGGTGCATCGTGGCACAACTCCAGCAACCTGTTCTCCACAGGTCTGGTAATAAGAAATGCCGGATTACAGCTTACCACTTATGCGGGAGAAGCACGTCAGAAATTACCTTTCGAAATTCAGGCAGGTATTTCGCAGCGTCTGCCACACGCTCCTTTCCGTTTTTCCCTGACTCTGAAGCATCTTGAGAAGTATGATCTTACACATCAATACGGGGATCCGGGAACAACCGGCACCGGGAAAGGAAAAGCAGCCGAATTTGCCGAGAACCTTATGCGTCATGCCGTTCTGGGAGTTGAAATGATACCACACAAAAATTTCTACTTCAGTGCCGGCTATAATTATCAGAGAAGAAGAGAACTTCAGGTCGACACCAAGGTTTCGACAGTCGGATTGTCCTGGGGATTTGGTATTAATACCTCCTGGATGGATATTGAGTTTGGCAGGGCCACTTATCATCTTGCAGGATCTTCAACGCACTTATCGCTTATTTTACGTCCGGACAATATATATAAAAAGAATCGTAACTAAAGAATTATCAGCCTCATCTAAAACGAATCAGCCTCCATCAGAGGCAGGGGCCAGGGAGTAAAAAAACAAAAAATGAATCGAAGGCTTATTATTGCAATAGATGGTTATTCATCGTGCGGGAAGAGCACATTTGCGAAATGTGTGGCGAAGGAATTAAACTACATCTTTATCGACAGTGGTGCAATGTACAGGGCAGTTACCCTTTATTGTATGCGCCATGGTTATATAAACTCGGCCCACGTGAATGTACCAGCTATTGTTTCTGACCTGAACAATTTATATATCGATTTCATTTATAACCCGGATTTAGCAGGCCATGAAACATTCCTGAACTCTGAGAATGTTGAAAAAGAGATCAGAAGTATGGAAGTTTCAGCACATGTAAGCAGGATAAGCCAGATTCATGAAGTAAGGGCAAGACTGGTGGAACTCCAGCGACAGATAGGTATCACGAAGGGTATTGTAATGGATGGAAGAGATATAGGAACGGTTGTTTTTCCCGATGCTGATATAAAGATCTTCATGACTGCAACAATAGATATCAGAGCAAAAAGAAGATTTGATGAACTTAAAGCTGGTGGTGCAGCTGTTGATTTTGAAGAGATTAAACAGAATATAATCGCCCGCGATATTGCTGATGAGAACAGGGATATCAGTCCTTTAAGGCGGGCAGACGATGCTATAATTCTCGACAATAGCAGAATGACCGTTGAAGAGCAGATGATATGGATCAAAAAGATCATAGAGACAAAACTGAATGTTAGTTGAGATAGATAGCAAATCGGGATTTTGTTTCGGAGTTCAGAATGCCGTTGAGATAGCGGAAAAAGCTTTACTCAGGGGAGAGGAGGTATTTTCACTCGGACCTATAGTACATAATGACAAGGAAGTGGAACGACTCACAATTATGGGCCTGATTTCCATTGATCATGTGCAATTCAGAAAATTGCACGACACAAAAGTACTCATAAGGGCTCATGGGGAACCACCTGAAACCTATATAACCGCTGAACAAAACAACATTACTATCATAGAAGCAACATGTCCGATTGTTAAAAAACTGCAGTCGAAGATTAAGAACACATGGCTAAAGGTCAGGGAAGGCAAAAGTCAGATAGTAATTTTCGGTAAAGCCGGGCACGCCGAGGTGGTTGGCCTTCTGGGCCAGATCAATAATGAAGGAATACTCGTATCAGTACCCGAGGACATTCAGAAGATTGATGTAACCAGGCCTGTCTACCTTTTCTCACAAACAACCATGGGCGTAAAAGAGTATGAAATATTCAGGGAAGCCCTGCAGTCAGGCATGAAAGCCGCAGGCATTGTCGATCCTGATAAAAACCTGATTGTCAATAAGACTATTTGCGGACAAGTATCGAACAGGGAACCCCATCTTACGGCCTTTGCCAAAGCACATGATACAATAATATTTGTCAGCGGACGTGAAAGTTCAAATGGGAAGATGCTGTTTTCGGTATGCAAAAATGTGAATCCCGATTCTCATTTTGTATCATCTCCCGAGGAGCTCGATCTGTCATGGTTCACGGGGAAAAAGTCAGCAGGCATCTGCGGAGCCACATCAACCCCTAAATGGCTTATAGAAAATATACGCGATATCATTTCAAATATCTGAATAACAGGAGTGTCCGGTCATTTGTAAGGCAAAATAATTAGTATTATCTTTGCACCTTGAAATTATAAAAAATTTATGGGAAAAATTAAGAAAATCGGGGTCCTGACATCAGGAGGTGATTCTCCGGGAATGAATGCTGCCATTCGGGCGGTTGTAAGAACAGCTGTTTATGAGGGCCTTGAAGTTGTGGGAATCAAGCAAGGCTATAAAGGGATGATTGAATCAGATTTCATTCCATTAACTGCATCGAGTGTAAGTGACATTATTCAGAGAGGTGGAACAATACTTAAAACCGCAAGATGTGAAGAGTTCAGATCGCCTGAAGGCAGGCAGAAAGCATATGATAATCTTAAAAACGCACAGATTGATGGTGTGGTAGTGATTGGAGGAGACGGTTCATTTACAGGAGCCAGGCTATTCAATGAAGAACACGAGATTCCAATAGTGGGAATACCCGGAACAATTGACAATGATATATTTGGTACTGATTACACAATAGGCTATGACACAGCACTTAACACCGTTGTTGAAGCTGTCGATAAGATAAGGGATACGGCCAGTGCTCATAACAGGATGTTCTTTGTTGAAGTAATGGGTGCAGAAGCAGGATTTATTGCACTGTACAGCGGTATCGCAACCGGTGCCGAAGCAATAATTATACCTGAATTAAAGGGAGAAGAACGTGATATTAAAAAGTTGATTGAGGGAGGGAATGTCAGAAAGAAAACGAGTAACCTGATTATTGTTGCTGAAGGAGATGAAGGCGGAGGAGCGTTTGCAATAGCAGAGAAGGTAAAAGCTGATTTTCCTGAGTATGACATAAGGGTATCAGTTCTGGGACATCTTCAGCGTGGAGGTTCACCATCTGCAATTGACAGGGTTAATGCCAGCCGTCTGGGACATGCAGCTGTTGAGGCATTACTCGATGGTCAACAAAGCGTTATGGTTGGATTGTCGAACGGAGAGATTGTGCTGGTTTCATTCCGCAAAGCGGTAAAGCTTCATAAAGATGTAAACCACAGCATGGTTGAACTAGCAAGGATATTATCAGCATAGAATTAATAAATATGTCGGCATCAAAAGTTTTTTTTACAAACCTCAGGGCAAAGCCATCACAAAATCTATTAAAAAAGCTTGATAGCCTGATAACCAGTGCAGGGATTGAGTCAATTGACTTAAACAGGAAAATTGTCGCAATAAAGATCCATTTCGGAGAACCCGGGAACCTTGCTTATCTGCGGCCAAACTATGCAGCCCGCATAGTAAAATACCTGAAAAAGAAGGAAGCTATTCCATTCCTTACCGATTGTAATACGCTCTATTTCGGAAGAAGATCAAATGCTCCCGAACACATTGAGGCAGCTTTTGAGAATGGATATAATCCAATGGCCACCGACTGCCCGGTAATAATTGCGGATGGGATAAGGGGAACAGAATTCCGTGAGATCGAGCTGAATATGGAACATTGTGCTTCGGCTAAAATCGGAAGTGCAATAGCCGATTCGGATGTTTTAATAACATTAAACCACTTTAAGGGTCACGAAATGACCGGATTCGGGGGAGCACTTAAAAACCTTGGAATGGGATGTGCATCTGTGGGAGGAAAGTTGTTTCTCCATTCAGGAGCTTCGCCTGAAATATTTGAAGGTAATTGTACAGGCTGCAGGGTTTGTGAAAAATATTGCGGCCACGATGCAGTTGTCGTTGGCAAAGACAAGATTGCACATATCGATTATGAGAAATGCGTGGGATGCGGTCAATGTGTTGCTGTTTGCCAGTACGATTCCGCCAGGGTAGTATGGCAGGGATCATCCGAAATTGTAAACAAAAGGATTGCGGAGTATTCCTTTGCAGTTGTAAAAGATAAACCTGCCTTTCATATTAATTTCATAATGAATGTATCGCCTGACTGCGATTGCTGGGGATTTAATGATTATCCGCTTGTTCCCGATCTTGGTATTGCAGCCTCATTTGATCCTGTGGCCCTCGATCAGGCGTGTGCCGACATGGTAAAAGCTGCCCCTGCCCTTCCGGGAAGCAGGATTTGCGATCATAATACGGATAACAACCAGCAGGGTGAAGATAAATTCAGAAATGCGCATCCTGAAACATTCTGGGAATCAGGGCTCGACCATGCGGAGAAGATCGGACTGGGGACAAGAATATATGAACTGATAACACTACAATGAATGCAAAGGATAGAAAAGCCCGTCTTCCTCTCCTTTCAAACGCTTTACTCATTTTGTTGAGGCTGGCTGCCGGAATCTTATCAGGGAGTCATATTTCCTTATAAAGAAAGCCTTTACACCTCTGCCTGACACAACCTGGGCTGAAGAGGAAATATCAGAATCTGCTTGTAACAATCCATGTGGAACCAGGTTAAAGGACTCCCTGAACCCTTCTTATGTACGTCATATTCGCAGCTCTTCTGACTCTTTCCCTTTCTTTCAATTCAGGTATCAGTTCAGAACCTGTTAGTTTGAATTTATTTGCGTTTAGTGGATTATTAAGGAAGATCAGGGTACCCGGGTCCAGACCTTTTTCAATCACAATATTCTTATCATTGGACTTACCCAGAAGGACAACCTGTCTGGTTTTGTTTTTTTTGTAGACAAAAGTAATACTGTCTACACCGGCCTGTACACATTCTATTGGGATAAAAACCGCTTCAGGAAATGTATTGATTATGATCTTGTTCCCGGTTGTCATGGATGGCCTCAGATCGGGATCAGACCCTTCAAGTTTAATCTGAACCTCAAAAACCTTATCATCGGTATTAGGTAATTTCTCACCAATATTGGCTACAGACAATACCGCTCCCTTAAATGTCTTCTTTGGAAATGCGTCAATGGTAACATTTACTTTTTGACCCTTCTTAATTTTACTTACATCTATCTCATTCACGTAGGTTTTGGATAACATCGAGGTAAGATCAGGCAGTGTTGCAACAACCCTGTCCATTGGATTAATTGTCGAACCAACCTTTCTTTTATTGCCCCTCCACTCTCTTTTGTAAATTACCATCCCTGCGGCAGGTGCTTTTACAGTAAAACCTGCGAGAACTTCTTCTAGATCTTTAACTCTGCGTTCTACTCTCGATCTCAGAAAGTTCTGATTATATGTATCGGTCTTTATCTGGGCAAACCTACGTGTATAACTTCTCTGCCTCTGTTCCAGAACACGCTGAGATTTATCGAGTTCTATCTCTGCCTGACGAAGAACAGTGGGAGGTTCATACTTTGAATTGCGCAGAGTAATCGCTGCCTCCTCAACGATGAATCGCTGGTTCTTTATATCATCACGGAAACTGTTAAGCACTACTGCACTATCGAGAAGCTTCATCTCCATATATGAATTTAGCTGGGTAAGTGATTCCTGTGCATCCTTCAGGCTATTGTTGAGTTCAGTCCTGTCGAGGGTGGCAATAAAATCTCCCTCCTGAACCAGGGTACCCTCAGGAATAAGATCCTGTATACGGATATTTGTAGACCGGATATCTCTTCCTCCTGCAAGTTCCGGTCCTTTGATATCTACTGATTTTTCGGCCATTAATTCTCCTGCGGAGGTAACCGAGATCTCAAATTCTCCTTTTACAACCTCTGTGAAGAAATCAACTTTTTCATTCCTGGAAGTAACTCTGTTAAAGATATATAGAATCAAAAAAGCAGCGAAAATACTTCCGAATATTATTAGTGTTTTTTTCATGTTAATATTTTAACAATGCCCTTTCCGCATTTATTGTATCACGCCGCGAATTTATCAATTTTTAAACCACACCACGCCGGCGACAGGAAATTTAACATCTGTTAACAATAAAAAGTATCGTGGAACTTGTATCTTTATGATAAAAAAAATAATTATGTCACTAACCGAAAAAATATCAGCAGATCTTATCACTGCCATGAAAGCAAAGGATAAGGTTGCACTTGAAGCGATAAGGGCAGCCAAGACAGCATTCACCCTTGCAAGGGCAGAAAAAGGAACCGATTCACTTTCGGCTGAGGAGGAGTTGAAAATCATTCAGAAGCTGGTAAAACAAAGGCGGGAATCTGCAGAGATCTATAAAACTCAGAACAGACCTGATCTTTATGAGAAAGAGGTAATTGAAGCCGATGTACTTGAGAAATACCTTCCGGCAAAGATGAGCGAAGAAGAGCTCATGAAAATAATTAAAGGAATTATTGATCGTTTGGGTGCCAAAACACCGGCTGATATGGGAAAAGTGATGGGAGTCACCACGAAAGAGCTTGCTGGCAAGGCTGACGGGAAGGAAATATCGGCAATTGTGAAACAGCTTTTGGGATAAACCTTCCTGGCGCAGATTTTATCCCGATGGCTATCAGTACGGTGCCAGTTAATACTACATATATCCACCTATTCTTCCACTGAACAAAAGCTTCAGTAAATCAAGGTGGTACCACATTCTGGCATAGAAATATAAAAGGATGATCAATCCCAGGAGAAATGTAAAAAGTAATCCTATATATTTTCCCGCCACAGAATTACCTGACCGGATAACTTTAACAGAGATCTTCTTAAGCCACTCCTCCATTTTAAGGAATAAGGGGTAGAATATCACTACAATAATTGACATGGCGATCAGGGTGAAAGTCAGTGGCTTAACATGATTTTTGTATGTAATCATATAATCTGTGATAGCAGTGGTTACAAGGTTTGCGGTCAGAATAGTAAGTGTGGTGACAACAAACCGAAAGAGAAAACGGTACATAATCAATGTTTTTATCTGATAAAAGTATTCTATTTCTCTCTTTCGATTTTTATAGCCAGATCTTCAAAGTAACCGGGAGATGCAATCTTAAGCCATCCACCCGGATGATTCTGAATATGAGCCACATTCTCAACAGGAGATGTTGTATCATAGAGGGTTAGTTTATATGATCCACCGTTCAGATCAATTTCAATACTGATATTGGTACTTGTGGTATCCTTCCGGCTGATATATGCTGCAATCAGTTCATTGTCTTTTCCGAGAGCACGTATGCTTTTGTTACCCGGGCCGGTGAGTCTCAGCAGACTCTCATTAACCGGCTTCATATTAATATAGTCAATGCTGTTCATGAATTCTGCCAGGATCTTCAGTTGACTCCGGAAGGCTTTTCCGCCACCTCCGGGCTGACCCTTCTCAACAACAAATGAGCCATCTTCATTTTCAGAAGTGAATGAATAATCGAGATGGTTAAAAATCGCTCCCCCAGCCATAATAAAATCCCATGCTTCTCGCCTGTAAGTTGCATCGTTTATGCCGTCAAAACCTGTTTCATTATCCCCGAGAACACCATTGAGGTGATAGTTTGCGTATACAGTTTTCGGAGGCCTGGCATAATGGAAATTATAGATTGATACACCTTCCCTGGGCTTTGAAACCAGCCTGTAGTTATTAGCAACATTATTGGAAATCAGGTGTTTCTGATCAAAGTCTTTTTCTGCATCGGCAACAATGGCCGTCATATAGTCTTCCCATTGCCTCAGTGCCAGTGTATCGCCGAAATATGGTTCATTACATACCTCATAATATAGGTTATCAAAATCCTTAAGTTCAGTTATAATTTTTCTCACCATCTTTTCCTGAACTGCTAGAACATCAGGATGCCTTAGTGAAAGAACCTCTTTCCAGTCTTTAATATTACCAATTCCGTTAGTATTGTTTCTGAAATTAAGAGGTGATAATTTCCATTGCACCGTATCATAGATATTTGAAAAAAGATCAAGTTCAACAACAATATTTCTTTTCCCGGCTTCGGTTATAAAGTCTTTCAACCTTGAAAAATATGCATCATCCCATTTATTAAGATCGAACTTATTACCTCCATTTGCATAACCGGGTTCAGAACTTCTTGCCCATGGACAGATAAATCTCTCCGGTGCGGGGGCGAGAGTATTTTTCTTTATGCCAAAAGCCCCGGAAGGTTCAACATATATTCCTGTAAAAGTGCGTGTTACATTAAGCCGGGAAGCTTCAAGTTCCTTCAGATAGGCAACATAGTCAAAATCGAGGTTCATTACTGCACCATAATGTTCGGTGGAACCAATCAGAATCGCAGGTTTTCCCCGGAACATAAAATAATGTGGATTCTGTGGATGCAGGCTCAAAAGAGCCTTTGATGACGGGGCGAGCTCAATAATTCTGATATTACGGAAATGAATCGGTGCTCCCTCCGATTCCAGGCATAAATATCCCTTTCTCTGAGATGCCTTAGTTATTCCGTTAACAAACTTCCCATTAACCGAAAGCCTTATGGCTCCATCGATACAAACAACATCATAGGTATTCCATTGTCCTTTCCCCTGACACCGGTTTTCAACAGATTTGCTCCTCGTTCCCCGCGGATTGTCGGGAATTGTTGTCACTCCGCCTACACCAAAAAGTTCACCGTGAACATATGCCTCGGGTGGAGTAATCCCATCCCTTTTATTCAGATTTACCCAGTCAAGTTCCAACATCTGTACCTCAACACCATCGGGAAGACGTGTATCAACCGGGGGATTAGCGTTACTCCAGACAAATACACCTGAATTTCCGCCAGCCTCAATATGCTTCCACTCTATATGAAGAATGAAGTTTTCGTACTTCTTTTCAGATCGCATAACTCCTATCGGTTGTCCCGAGCAAATGAGAACATCATTATCAGTGTGCCAGGTATCAGTACCTGTATTGACATTGATCCAATTCACCGGGATATCATTTTCCCGGGAATCGGAAATATACTTCTCAAAACTTGCTTCTTTACCGAATGTTAATAATTTTCCCTGAGCACTGGTTTTCAGGGGAACAGGTGATGCGACTGTTATTAACATTAAAATGAGTGGTAGGGTCTGAATTTTTTTCATAGATGCCAGAAAATTAATTATCCGAATTTATCATTTTTTGTTGAGTTAAGACTTACAATTTCCTACAGGTGATTGAATACAGGAAGAATATTGGCTATTTAACCATTTTTAACACCAGTTTTTATATCCGGATCACTGCAGATCAGAATAATATTTCTACTTTTCGTAATAATAATATTCTTAACCTTAATCCAATATAGAATGAAAGTAAAATCAACCAAAGGAATGAGTCGCCGGAACTTTCTGGGTTTGTCAGCTGTGGGAGTAACAAGTCTGACTATCCTTCCAAGTTATGTAATAAATGGCTTCAGGATTGCTCCAAGCGACCGGGTATTAATGGGTACAATTGGTCTGGGCCGTCAGGCTCTT
Organism: Bacteroidales bacterium; assembly: GCA_031396165.1. Taxonomy (GTDB): domain Bacteria; phylum Bacteroidota; class Bacteroidia; order Bacteroidales; family VadinHA17; genus LD21. Next base: position 22,267 of record JANNKF010000330.1, read on the forward strand.
TCTGACTTTCGTGGGTTCGCAGGTGTTCCTGGTCTTCAGGTTATTGCCTGTTGTGACGTAGACAGCATTAAGCAGCAACGTTTCAAAAAAACCATCGAAGACTGGCAAAAATCAAAAGGTCTTGCACCCCGTTGTGATACCTATGAGCAGTATGAACAAATGCTTGAAAGAAAAGATATTGATATCATAGAAGTTGCAACACCTGACCACTGGCATGCACTGGCTACAATTCATGCCTGCCAGGCCGGGAAAGATGTGTATGTGCAGAAACCACTTTCATACACTATTCAGGAAGCCCTTACAATGACGAGAATTGCCAACGACAAGAAACGCATTGTACAGGTCGGCAGTCAGCAGCGTTCAAGTAAGGAATTCCAGAAAGCGATAGAGCTTGTAAGAGCAGGGAAAATTGGCCATATCGAGAAAATATATGCAAAAGTAGGCGATCCTCCAAAACCCCTTGATCTGCCGGCACAGCCTATTCCCGGAAACCTTAACTGGAACCTCTGGTTAGGTCCGCTTAATGATGGCAAAATTGCCTATAACTCAGATCTTGCTCCACAGATCACACTCGATCCTGTACAGAACGAAACACTTTGGGGCGCATGGCGCTGGTATCTTGAAACAGGAAATGGTTATACAGCAGACTGGGGTGCTCATATGTTCGATATTGCACAGGCTGCAATAGGAATGGATGGATCAGCTCCTTGTGAAATAATTCCAAAAGGATACAACGGAGCTGAGTATATGACATTCAAATATCAGACAGGTGTTGTTATGACAGAACAGCCATACCTTGAGGATAATCCGGGTGCACAGGGTATTAAATTTATCGGAACAAAAGGATGGATTGAAGTAGCACGTGGATATATTGCATGTTCAGATGCATCACTTATTCCCGCTGAGATAGCAGGTAACCGTCCACAACCAAGAACACCTGGTCAGCAGAGACCGGCAGGACAAGCCCGTCCGGCCAATGCACAGGGCCAGGCTCCGGCAGGTCGTCCCGCTCCAACACAGGCTGGATTACAGTTCGAGATCAGCTCACCACACATGCAGAACTTTGTAGATTCAGTACGTTCGCGCCAGAAACCCATAGCTTCAATTGAGGTGGGCTGCAGTACAGCAATCACATGCTGTCTGGGGAACATTGCAAATGAACTGAAAAGACCGGTTAAATGGGATCCTGCTACTTACACCTTTATTAATGATAAAGAAGCAGCTGAACACAGACTTATGCATTACGAATACAGAAGACCGTATCACCTCTAGGCTTCAGGCAATAGACGACAGGCAACAGGGGGACTTGTTGCCTGTTTTTCTTTATATAACGGTATTAGCTTGCTTTATTAATGTATAATTCTGAACTTTGATATTTGAGCCCACTCCGAGAAGTTAAAAAGACTTTTAGGACTGGATTTATATTTGGAGAGTAATATTATTTCATAAAAAAGAAGTTAGAAATTATCAAAATCTGTGAAGATGAGTATAGCTGCAGTTCACATTCTTCCAACAAATAAAACTCCCGAGGTTTTTCTGAATCCTGAAGGAAATATTAAAATAATGGGGCGTGCTATAGATGAGAGCAGGACAAAATTCTCGGAACAGATATTGCTGTGGATAGACAGTTACCTCCTCAAACCTGCCGGTACTACCGAGGTAATTATAGCTTTGGAGTATATGAATAGTTTTAACTCTATAATCCTTGCTTCCATCCTTAAGAAACTATGGCAGGTAAATCAGCAATCGAAACAGGTACATATTAAATGGTATATTGAAAACGACGATGACGATCTTCTTGAAAGGGGCGAATACATCTCATCAACTTTTAGCATACCAATTGAATTCATTAGGACTGATCAGATTAAAAGCATATACTGAAGATAATCATTGAGCTTATTTTCAACAACATATCAAATTAATTTTACACTACTTTTCCATCGGCAGATCCAATCTGCTGCCCCATTCTTCCATCGATCCGTCATAAACTACCGGTTCGTAACCAAGTATAATAGAGGCTACATAGGCAACTGAAGCCGAATTTCCTGAATTGCAGTAAAAGACCGGTTGTGTTCCTGCTTTCAGATTCAGTTTATTGAAATTCTCCTTTAACTTTTCGGCAGGAAGAAATAAGAAACTCTTATTGTCGTACAAATCAGTTGGTGGTAGATTTTTTGCTCCTTTAATATGACCCTGCCTTGCTCCTCCCGGAGAACCTTCATAAGAAGCCCTCGCACGTGCATCTACGATGCTGTATGATTTATTTTCGAGGTTCTTCAGAACCCAGGCAGCATCAACAAGATTTTCAAAGGGAACAGGCGATATTTTCCCTCTTTTTACTGCGGGATTATCCAAAGTGACTTTCCTTCCCGAACTTTTCCATTCCTCAAATCCTCCGTCAAGAATTGAGACTTTTCCCCTGAATCCAATATGTTCAAGTGTGACAAACACTCTGCAGACCTGGACTAGATTTCCATAAATACCATAGAGTACAATATGAGAATTTGAACTTACACCAAGCCCCTCAAGAACCTTTTTCAATTCTTCCAAAGGAGCTGGAACTGTCGATTGTTCATCGGTAGAAACCGAGATATAGCCAGGCCAGAGAAACCTTGCTCCAGGTATATGACCATTACTATAATCGAGTTTAATCCCTGAAATGTGAAGAATTACAAGTCCATTGCTAGTCAGGTTTTCTTCGAGCCAGGAGGTTGTTACAATAGGTAAAACTCTATCAGCTTTGCCAGTTGATGAGAAACCCCTTGTCGAACTCAAAAGTAAAATAAGAAGAAGGGTGAAAGGAGCTATAGCTATTTTTCTTTTCATTTTCAGAGAATTAAATTTAATGACTATCGGCAATTATTAATAAAGTTAACATTTTTTGTTTTTATACCCCCTTCCCAACCTTCCCCCACGCCAGCCTGCCGGTAGGCAGGGGGGAAGGAGCAGAAAACAAAGCTTCCCGCTTAGGCGGGACGGGAAAGGGGGTAATTAAAAT
>JANNKF010000341.1:0-4153 GCA_031396165.1 Bacteroidales bacterium
AAGATATACATTATTAATGAGTTAGCCCCTCTCCTCCAGGAGAGGGGTTGGGGTGAGGTTCATAGGAAAAGATAGGTCTTCTTCAGGAGAGGGGTTGGGGTGAGGTTCATGGGAAAAGATAGGTCTTCTTCAGGAGAGGGGTTGGGGTGAGGTATCAAAAGGAGAGGGGTCGGAGTGAGGTTCATCACAAAAGCAGAGCCTCAATCTCTTTCCACGATGCTACAGTTTTATGCCTGTGCCCGTTGCTGTTTATGTTATGAGGCTGTAGAAACATGATCGTTTCGCCTTCAAAATTGTCGAGGTTTTTAAAATGGTCATCAATCATTATATCAGCCTTAATTAAGCTCTTATTTCCACAAAAGACACTCTGTTTCCAGCTTATAAAGGGGAAGTGTTCATGGAGCCATAGTTGCTTATCGGTCAGACTGGCTGGAAATTCAGTTGCCATGGAAACAACTACTATTTCATATTTTTCATTTAAAAGGCTTAGTACTCTCTGACTATCAGGCATTACGGGGATTGTCTGGAAGAAACCAGGGGTATGAACCCAGTTTGCGAGTAGCGGAAATGCCTCTCCCTCTTTTAGTCCGATGATCTCATTCATGTTTTTTCTCTCCCCGGTTTCTGCTTCATGCAGTTCAAAAAAACGACTGTAAACATCTGCAAGTACGCCATCCATGTCCACAAGAATCCGCTTCATCATTTAAATGAGTTTTTTACAAATCTAATTAAAGAGTTTTATTACTTTGTGTTAAAATAAAAATATAACCACGAAGGACACTAAGGCTTACACAAGGATCACAAAGGTTAATATAAACAAAATGAGTATGATTAAGATCAGGAGGAATGATGTGTTTTCACTAATTTTCTTACTGTTATTATTTTCACAGTGCAATGCACAGAATGAAGGATTAATTATGACTGTGAGGGGTTCGATTAAAGCCAGTGAAATGGGTGTATCGCTGACACATGAACATATCCTTGTTGATTTTATCGGAGCTGACTCTATTAATGAAAACAGGTGGGATAAAAATAAGGTATCAGAAAAAGCTGTTCCGTTCCTGATGGCTGTTAAAAAGCTTGGTTGTCAGACCTTTGTAGAGTGCACACCGGAATATATCGGGAGGGATCCGGTACTCCTTAAGTTTCTTTCTGAAGCAACCGGATTGAATATAATAACCAATACTGGTTATTACGGAGCTTCAAATGATAAATTCGTCCCAAAACATGCCTATGATGAATCAACGGACCAGCTGGCGATGAGGTGGATCGGGGAATGGGAAAACGGCATCGGCACAACCGGAATCAAACCTGGCTTTATTAAAATCGGTGTTGACAACAAATCGCTATCTGATATTGATAAAAAGCTTGTCATTGCAGCAGCAAAAACTCATCTGCAGACCGGATTGACAATTGCATCGCATACCGGACCGGCAATTCCGGCATTGGAAGAACTTGAAATTATTCAGAATGAAGGTGTTTCACCTGAGGCTTTTATCTGGGTTCATGCACAGGGTGAAAAAGATCTTACTACTCATATAAAAGCTGCCCGAATGGGAGCATGGATCGGTCTCGACGGGATAAATGAAAGTAATTGTGAACAGTATGTGAGGATGATTAAAAACCTGAAAGAGAATAACTTACTTAATAGGATCCTTTTATCGCACGATGCAGGCTGGTATGAACCTGCAAAAACGGATGGTGGTAATTACCGGGGTTATACAACACTATTTGAAAAGCTGATTCCTTTACTCAAAAAGGAGGGTTTTTCTCAGAAGGAGATAAATCAGTTAATGGTTACAAATCCAGCAGAGGCTTTTTCTATAAGGATTCGTAAATTGTAGTCAGGGATTGCTTCGTAGCCCTTCGCCAGGCTCAGGGCTCCTCGCTATGACCGTGAAGGAAGATGGTTTCGTCGCAACGCTGGCGCCGATTTGTAATCGGGGCCAAATTACATAGCATCACTTGCATTAGTTCAATCATTAATGACATGGATTGCAACCGAGCAGCCTTTAGGGCACGGATTACAAATCCGCGCCAGCATCTTCTGCGAGTCCGACGAAGGAGAGCGAAGCAATCCCCTGATGAATTCTGCAAATCCGCTTAAGGCTACTTTGAATTGAGCTTATTCTTCACTCATGAACTTCCACGTAACAACCCCAACATTATCAGGTTTACCTTTTTCAGGTTTTGAAATTGTGCCGGTAAGTTTTCCTTTTTTATCTGGCGCAACTTTTATTTCTCTCCAGGAAAAGATGCCTTTTTCATAGTCGTAAGTTTCTCCGTCATCATCATATAGCATGTACCTTCCTGGTTTGGTGCCATAGTATCTGATCTCCAGATCAGTTTTTTGTCCAGCAGCAGGTGCATGCAGGGTGGCGGGCATCATCGGAATTATTGCGCCGTCCTTTGCATAAACGGGAATCTTCGCCAGTCCCGGTGTTACTGTTATCACTTCACCATCGCCTGCAAAATCACCTGTATAGAAATCATACCATTTTCCTTTTGGAAGCACCACTTTTCGGGATGTTTGTCCGGTAAATAGCGGAGCGACAAGAAGATATTCTCCTGTCATGTATTGGTCCCTGATCTCTTTTAACACGGCCTCTGCATAGGGATTGTCGTTAAGATTTTCATTTCTCATTTCCATTTTGGCCCCGGTATCAAATCCGGGTTCGAGACTCATACCACGAAACGGAGGTGTTCCCTCAAAATGGTATTTTGCAAACTCACTATATATATAAGGTATAAGCTGCATTCGTAGCAATGCATACTCTTTTACCTCCTTTTCAACATCCGGAAAGGACCATGGTTTAGTTCCGCTGGACCATGCATTGATCATTGCCATAGGTGAGAAAATAACAGTCTGCATTCTTCTCAGCCATTCCTCCCCGGTTTTTGAACCACGTACCTCAGGGGTCCAAAGCACTCCGCTGAATCCGCTGTTAATCAGGGCGGTAATGAAATCCTCATGGCTGTAATAGTCGTTATAAATAACATATGGAAACGATGATCCTCCGCCATTTGATGATCTGGTTAATCCGTAAGTCCGGGTATTTTTCTGACGATAGAGATCGGTTGTCATTTTCTGAAGGTACAGGCCATAGGTCTGACGTAGCTGCTCAGCGCTGTTTCCAGAGGGAAATATTGCCACATCGGGCCATAACCATCTGTCATAACCGTCACTTTCATCGATCTTGTAGCCACTTATACCGGCAGATACCTGGTCCTTATCTAGCTGTTCCAGGATAATTTTTCTGGCTTCAGGCAGAGTAAGATCGGCAACCACACCACCCCATACAGTATGGGAACCGGAATATTTCAAAATATTATCATAGATCGGAGATTCGGGAGAAACGTATGGGTTAGTCCATAGGTTCAGTCTTATCCCCAGATCCTTCATTGTTTTTATGAATGCCGGTGGATCGGGGAATCTTGTCTTGTCCCATTCAAAGGTGCATGGATAAGATTTACTCTGCCAGCCTGGTTCCAGACCTATAAAATCGAGCGGAAATCCTTTCTCCGCAAAAAGTTTTGCCTCTTCCTCCACTTGTTTTGATGTATAAAGTGTGGGTACCCTCTGTGTAAAACCCAAGCCCCAGCGAGGAGGGAGGCAACCGCCGCCGGAATAGAGATTGTATCTGCGCACAGCATCAAGCGCAGTAGGTCCAGCAAAAATATATACTTCAACACCAGCTGCCGGAACAAGTATTTCTACAGCATCAGAATATGGCTGTGAGCTCCATTTCTTATCAGTGTTCCTGTCCTGTGGTGCAGGAGCTTCCGGACTATCTTTCCTGACAGCCGTGCCGGCATAAACAGTCAGATATCTTGAACTGTTGATGAAAACTCCATAACCCCTGTCGGATACATAGAATGGTACCGGAGCATGAGTTCGGCCATTGTCAGTTCCTCCATAATGATCGACATGAAGCTGTAGTATTTTTCCACGTTGGTGCACGGTTTTGAAATTGAGTCCAAAGCCGAAGATCTGTTCATCTTTTACAAGCGGAAATCTAAGATAGGTTTTATTATTTGTAACATTTGTTACAATTTTATTCTCCTCCAGTGGAAATGCTTCAGTCCCGAGTTTTTCCAGAGCTTCTTCAAGCATCAGCCCTGAACGCAAGAGCGTTCGGTAAGCGCGTTTGAG
>JANNKF010000349.1:0-4659 GCA_031396165.1 Bacteroidales bacterium
CTCCTGCAATTGCCATAATAAGAAGTGCAGAAGCAGTTTTTGTAAATCGTCCGAGACCTGCCAGGGCAAGAGGCCACATTGCTGGCCAGACCAGTGCATTTGCCAGACCGAGGAGCGCCACGAAAAGAACAGTAACCGGAAGTACAAGTTCGATTGATTTGAATGTCATTATATCGATAAACGGCATTGTGAATATTGCTGTGGCAGGTGTGAAGATTGCTCCCAGCGAGAAAATAACTCCCAGTATTGCAGACATTTTTAATGCTGTTACCTGACTGAAATACTTTGGAATAAACATTATTCCTGCCAGATAACCCAGGATCATGCTGAACAGAGTTAGTGAGGTATAGTATTTAGCTGATTCCATATCCATGCCGATTGACTGACCATATCTAATGATACTATCTCCGGCAATAACTTCGACTCCCACATAAAAGAACAAGGCTACTACCCCGAGGATCAGATGCGGAAATTGCCATATGCTTGTTTTTTTTGCATTTGCTTCTCCACTGGTAGCGTCTTCTGCATCAGTATCAATTTCAGGCAGATGAGCAAACCTGAGAAGTAATCCAAGCAATACCAGAATGACTGACATTATAATATATGGCATTATTACGCGTCCCGCGAGTTCGTCAAGCAGTCCGCTGCGTGTTGCTGCATCAGCCGCCTGGGCAAGTTTCTCTTCAAGTATTTTTGAGTCTTTAAGTATAACACTGGCAAGAATAATCGGGGCTATAGCGCCTGCGAATTTATTCGCGATTCCCATTATACTTATTCGTTTTGCTGCAGTTTCAGGCGGACCGATAATTGTAATATATGGGTTTGATGCAGTCTGCAGTAATGCCAACCCAGTACCTTCAACGAATAAACCAAGAAGGAAAAGCCCGAATGTCCTTGACATTGCGGCCGGTATAAAGATCATTGCACCGGCAGCCATAATCCATAATCCCACTGACATACCATTCTTGAATCCTGTTTTCTTAAGGAGAATGGAGGAGGGAAGAGCCATCACCAGATACGAAACATAAAAAGCAAACGTTACAAAATAGGCTTGAAAGTCATTCAGCTCACATGCTGTTCTGAGGAAAGGAATCAATATTCCGTTAAGCCAGGTTACGAATCCGAATATGAAAAAGAAGAGGCCGATTATTGATACAGAAAAAATATAATCTTTCCTGCTGATGGCGTTTGGAGAGCTACTGGTTGTCATAATAGGATAATTGTTAATATTTAATAAAACTCTGAAGCTTTCAAAACTAGTCTTTTTATCCGATTGAACCAAGAAATAAAATATTTGTTTTTTTAGTTCAAAAGTTATAGAACTGTGCTGAAATAATTTTAAATTTGTACAACTAATTTCTGACCAATGATAGCCCAGGACAAGCAAACACGTGAAACAATTGAAGAAACAGGCAAAGTATTTGAGAAATTTGGTCTTACTCCGATGCAGGGAAGGATAATTGCTTATTTCACTGTCAGCGATCCGCCTGAGAAGACATTTGACGAACTGGTTAAGTACTTTAAGGCCAGTAAAAGCTCAGTCAGTAATTCTCTGAATTATCTGCTGCAGAATAAAATAATTGATTATAAGACATTTGCATCTGACAGAAAAAGGTACTTTTTCCTTACAGATTCGTTCTTCAGGATATATTTTATGAAGGTACTCGAAAATGTTGCCGAATTAAAAGATTACGCATACCGTACAGTTTCAATGAGGACTCCCGAATTTCCGGTAGCGAGTGAAAAAATTCTGAAATGGATTGAAAATGCAAACCGTTTCCAGGAAACTTTGGAAAACACTCTTGAATCGATCAAAAACGAAAAAGCAGGTAGTACTATATAAAGCTCTTTGCTCTACGCTCTACGCTTTCAGTCTTTCCCTGATATCTCTCTCGATTTCATTCCCAGGTATCCACCATGATGCCGTTTAGCATAATCACCAGCGTCAAATCCTATTTTACCCATCATAAGAACCACAAGTGCATCGCCGATAACGGTCATGACTGTTGTTGAAGTTGTTGGTGTCAGACCAAGCAGACATACCTCAGCCGGTGCTCCGGTAAGAATATGACAGTCAGCCTTTTGAGCCAGAGGACTGTTCTCATTTCCTGTAATAACTATAACAGGGACATCAGGATAAAGATTGTTTTTTAGTTCAATAAGTTCTATTATCTCCCTGGTCTTTCCTGAGTTCGAAATTGCGAGTAGCACATCATTTGTCTGAAGAATACCCAGATCGCCATGCTGGGCCTCGCTGGGATGAAGAAAAATTGAAGGTGTACCGGTTGAACTGAAGGTGGTTGCTATATTGTGTGCAATCTGCCCTGCCTTTCCCATGCCGCTTGTTACCAGTTTCCCATTCTTGCCATGCACCTGTCGGTGAATAATCACGATAGCCTCTTCGAAACTATCTGTAACAGGAATATTTTTTATGGCATTTGCTTCATTATTAAATATTTCGTTGATTTTATCTTTCATAACCAGCTGATAAATAAACTTTTCCCAAAGTTATTAAAAAAAATATCCCTCAGCATAAAACTATAAATATTCATCATTAACCTGATATTTAACAGAATGGATTCTTTTTGGTCATTTAATTGAATATATAGAATAAATATTTATTATTCACTTTATTTTATGTAATCTTCGTTGAATTTAGATTTAAAGTTATTTTTGCAATATGCCATCAGTACAATTACATGTTTAATCATGCAGCTGCTATAGGAATTGATATAGGTAGAAATTCCATTAATATTGCTGTGGTGAAGATTGACGGGGAGATAGTTTCTGCTTCAGTCTTTCCGCTTCCCAAAAATCAATCAAAGGAACTGCTTGTTTCTTCCTTGTTTGATGCAATCCGTGATATCAGACTTAAAGTAGCTGCCTCAGGTATAAACCCTATATGCATTGGAATCGCAGCAAAAGGATTTATTGACCATAAATCAGGGGTAATTATTGGTCCAAACCAGAATATTAAAAACTGGACCAATGTACCATTGTCCCAAATAGTTAACAAGGAAACAGGGCTACCAGTTTTTGTGGGAAATGATGCGAATATGATGACCATAGCTGAGCATCGTTTTGGTGCTGCGAAGGGTTTTAATAACGTTGTATTCATAGCACTTCGTACCGGTATCGGAGGTGGTATAATAATAAACGGAAAACTTTACAGAGGTGTCAATAATGCTGGCGGTGAGGTAGGTCAGATGATCATAAATTATGATGATTCAAGAAGCGATTTGGGAATACGGGGTTCATATGAGTACCTGGCATCCGCTTCAGCCATGGTAAGAAGATATAGTGAAGAAACAAAGAAACTTACTTATAAATCGACCACCTCTCTTTCCTGCAAAGAGATATTTGAATTAAGTTATACCGGTGACATTTCGGCTGCAAAAGTTGTAAATGAGAATGCTGAAATGGTTGGAATAGGTTTAGCGAATATGATTTCCATATTTGCTCCCGAAATAATTATTGTCGGTGGAGGAATGTCTGAGGCTCAAGATTCGTACTTTTCTTCAGTAAAAAAGAGTGCTTTTGATAATTCACTTGAAAACTGCAGGTCGGAAGTAAAGATAGAAAGGGCCCATTTAGGTTCTTCAGCTTCCCTGCTTGGAAGCGGGTTTTATGCTCTGACAAGACTTGCCGGAAAAACTATTTAATGCAAATACTGTGATTATGAGAATGAAATCAATAAAATTAATTATAACATTCGTTACAATTCTATCACTGGAAAGCAATTTGGCATCAGCACAAAAACAGGATGTAACTTCTTCGCAGATAAGTGAATGGGTTTCTTTTCTGGCTTCAGATAAGATGATGGGAAGGCGAAATGGCTCTGCGGAGATGAAAGTTGCTGCAGGCTGGATAGCAGAAAGATATCAGGAGATGGGACTTAAGCCTGTAAATTTAACAGTCGGTTTTATTCAGGATTATACATATACAGCACGTCAGAATGAAGTTAATGAGAGAAATGTCATTGGTTTTATTGAAGGTTCCGATCCGGTACTTAAAAATGAATATATAGTACTTAGTGCGCACTTTGACCATATAGGTATAAAGAGGGGAGCTGCTCCGGATTCTATATATAATGGAGCAGACGATAATGCCGCAGGCACATCAGCTTTGATAGGGATTGCCAAATCAATTAAGGATTCAGGTCTGAAACCAGGAAGAAGTATCATATTCGCTGCTTTTAGCGGAGAAGAGAGTGGCATGCGAGGTTCCCGTAATTTTTTAAAAAATTCACCGGTTCAGGTAAGTAAGATTTATGCGGATCTGAATTTTGAAATGTTAGGGCATTCTGAGTATCTTGGTAAGAATAAGTATTACATGACCGGATGTCTTCTCTCAAATTTAGACGATCTTATTGGAGAGTATAATAAAAGTACGGGATTTGAACTTGTTGACACAATTCAACTGGCAAATATGCTCTTTAACTCCTCCGATAATGTTGCTTTCTCAAGAATTACAACAACCAATGGAATAACAAAAGGGATTCCGAGTGGAACTTTTGCAACAACTACAATGGCACAGCATGTTCATAACGTTTCGGACGAAGTCTCACTATTTGATTTTGATAATATGGCCGGCCTGGTTAATCATTTTGGAGATCTCGTGCTATGGCTCTCCAACAGCAGGGAAAGGATACTGTGGACC
>JANNKF010000368.1:0-6606 GCA_031396165.1 Bacteroidales bacterium
TTCCTGATTTCAATAAAAATAATATCTTTAGGTTATATATAGATGTGTATTCAGCAAGATTTGTATTATTCATAGGGGAATGTAAAATCGAGCTATAGGAAAACAACAAACTGAACTTTAAAACATCTTGAATATCAATGATTTTAAGTAATAGGATTTTCCCGTTTTTAATTATTTGTCTTTTTACCGGTTGTTTAGAACTAAGTGCCCAGAATCAGAGAGCATCTGGTTATATGGGGCTCTGGTCACGTTCGGAGTTTTCTCCGGTTTATGGATACAAATACTCGGGTGGGTTAGGAACATTTTCATCCCAGCACAGGCCAATGGCTATCTATTCTTCAACTGCCGATAAAACGTTCTTTGTTTATTCCGGAACCGGAAACCCTGAAGAGAGTCATTTACAAATAATGATTTCCTATTATGATCATAAAACGCACAAGGTTCCAAAACCTGTTGTGGTACATGATAAGATGGGAGTAACAGATGCCCGGGATAACGCTTCGCTGAATATCGATTCAAAAGGTTATCTGTGGGTATATATCAGCGGCAGGGGAAGAACACGGCCGGGAATGATTTTTAAGAGCGCTCTCCCTTTTTCCATAGAAAGTTTCAAACTGGTACTTGAAGGAGAAATTTTATTTCCTCAGCCCTTTTGGCTGAATGACAGCTGTATTTTTCTTATGCATTCAAAACTTTTAAAAGGGAGAGAACTATTCTGGACCTCAAGTACCGATGGAGAAAACTGGAGTAAGAGCAGCAAAATTGCAGGTATGGGAGGCCATTTCCAGGTTTCCGGTGCTTATGGTAATTCAATATTCACAGCTTTCAATTATTGTCCTGATGGTGATGTTGACAAGCGTACCAATCTTTATCTGTTAAAAACTGACGATTTCGGCAAAACATGGAAAAGTATTGATAATAAGGTAATTGAAACCCCAGTTACGACTGTAAGGAATGATGCTTTGATAAGAGACTTTGAATCTGAAAAGCAACTGGTATTTATTAATGATCTGAATTTTGACGATGAAGGGAATCCGGTAATTGTTGCGATAATAAGTAAAGATATAAGGCAGGGAATAGTTGATAACACGCTGAATCTGGTTGTAATTAATTGGAAGGATGGAAAATGGAATATCAATAAGGTTTGCGATGTGGACCATAATTATGATACAGGTCCAATTTATACTTCTGCCAGGGAGTGGAAGATTATTGCACCAACAAATACTGGCCCTTCCGAAAACAGAACAGGAGGTGAATTGGTACAATGGGTAAGCAGAGATGAGGGGAAATACTGGGAGAAATCAGTTGAAATAACATCTGCCAGCATCCGGAATAATTCATTTCCCCGCCGACCCCAAAATGCTAACAAAGAATTTTATTCTTTCTGGGTTGACGGAGACCCTGATAAATTTTCACCATCACAACTATACTTTACCAACCAGAATTGCGACAAAGTATGGATACTACCCTTCATTATGAAGAAGGATTTTGAACGTCCGGAAAGAATAAAGTAGGATATCTAGCGGATATTGTAGAAATTCATGCCATTATCGTGAAGTAACATCCGCGCTATTTTTTTTGCCTCTGATTCACTCAGCAAATAATTACACCCCTCAAAACGAAACGTACAAAACACAAAAACGGCATTTTTTTGATTCACACATAGTTACGTGAAAAACACTCCAAAACGAATTGTACAAATGTATTGAATTTGCTTGAATTCAGGTTTAATTTAGAAGGGCTTTTGAGGCCCTTTTTTTATGCCTAATTGAATTACACCCTTAAAAAGCCTCAAAATACCATTAAATCGGCCTTAAAAGTGCTTTGTAGTGCATGTCTTTTGCTGCCAGTACTGCCCGCCATCGGCGCTCAGGTACCGGAGAGCCCTGACTAAAGAAAAAGTGTGAAAAATACTATTGGGCAGCCAAAAAAACACGAATGGGCAGCCAATGGGCAGCCAAAAACAGTGTTTTAGATAACACATTCGACAGGGTATAATACCATTTAAGAGCATATTACCCCCCTTAAATTGATTATTCGGGGGGGTATAATACCACTTTATGACAAGTAAAAAAAAATACTGCAGAATATTAGTTAGCTGTTATACAGATAATTAAGTAAATATAGGGATGAGAAACGGCCTTAAGGTGTGTGTGTGAGTGGTACAAATTGATATGTGAAGAAAAAAACAGAGATAAATTATTCAAGACGAATAACTCCCACCACAATAGCAAGCCCGACGATCTCCTTTAACGGAATTTCAAAAGGATCATACTCTTTGTTATCGCTTACTGCCAGGAGGTGGTCCGGATCAGAACCTTTCCGGAGTCTCTTTATTAATATACCCTGTTCGGTTGTACCTATTACATGTACCTTATTCCATTGTATGAAATTACTTTGCTTAATTATAGAACAGGCTACCACATCGCCAGAATTATATTTTGGATGCATGCTTGAGCCCGAGATCTCAATCATAAAGTCTATGCGACGATCGCGGAATTTTGGAACAACATAGAAATCCTTAACATCACTTTCTTTAATTAAAAAATCTGCATTTCCAAAACCACCTATAGCTGCAATCGAAACTAATGGTATAGATGTATATCCTGTTGATTTTAGCTCACCCTTCTTCCTCTCTTCAGAAAATTCAATATGTTTTGCCCTCACCTCACCACCATACACTAACCAATTGGCATCAATTCCTTCACATTTCGTGAATATAAGATCCCAATCAATAGTATTTCTAGCCTTCCAATTTGACAAAGTCGTCGGAGATATTCCAAGCTTTGAGGCCAAAGCCGTATTTGTATCTACTTTAAAATAAGTAAATAAGCGATCTAGTAGTAAATTAATTTTCAATTTGTGAATTTATTTCTTGCATATTCACAATATGTGAATTATATTTGTTTCCATAATAGAAACCAAAGTTAAAGAAAAAAGCATGGAAAAAACAAATAAAGATTTGGCCGCACCGCTGAGATGCACATATCTTCTTATTGCGCGCAAGCTTGGATGCCATCCGAAATATGTTAGCCGGGTGCTTAATGGCAAGCTCGGCAAATACAATGACCGCGATACTGACCTGGTAAAGAAAATCCGTGATACAGCTGCTGAGGTTGAAGAGATGTTTAAACCTAATATTTAAACCCATGAGTAGGTACTATCTGCATCGGAAAGTAAAGGAGAATGGGGGGAGGATTAAGGCTCGCCAAAAGGTAATAGAGTTAACCGACGATCTCTTTCAATCCCCCCCAAAAAAGCTTCGGAGGTATCTTCAGTTTTTGAGAAACGAATATCTGTATGTAGTTCAGTCGGTAATATGCTACTGAAAACAAGTTTAACCCGGAGTAAACTCGGAATCTATATTTCTTCTATCTATTAACTTAATAAGATCATACAATGAAACAGTCTCGCGTTCAGATTCAATCCGGCAGGCAATTGTCTTTACATAGCAATAGGCCTCAAAAGCATTTATTAATTGACAAGCCTGAAACTGATCTTCAGGCAACTCCACGTAAAAAGTATCGCGGAAAAGATCGGATCTCACAGGAATCAATTGAAATACTTCGCAATAGCGCGATAGGGCGCTGGTCTTCTGGTGTAATGACCGAGCGTTTTCGTAATTAAGAATCTGCATTTTAATGTACCACATGTTGCTAGATTTTAGTTTGACGACTTGAAATTAAGCAAAATCCCCGGAGAGGCAAGCGGTAGGCGGACACATCGGAACCCGCCGGGGAACAATTTTTATCTCTCACAAAAAAGCAAATGCGCTGACAGCCTGGAAAGACAGGCTTTTTAAAATAAACCTATGCCCGATATTAAAAACTATCCAACCGCAATTGCCCTGAGTCAGTGGATTGATGCAGGGTTAACATACAATCAGTATGAGCATGACAAGCAGAGATATTTTCTACGCACGCAGCGCGCCTGCAAAAATACCGAAGTACAAATTGAATGGGATTCAATCCAGGAGAAAAGGAAAGCAGTACTTCGTGCCAAATATGGTGACCCTGCCCCAAAAGGGCCACAGATTTTTACAGATGTCGTTCATCCAGATCCGGAAGCATACACTTACTTTTCTACTTACAAGCTTGCCGATGGCAGAACTCTTCCATTGGCAGCAATAAATGAATATTGTGCCAATGCAGCTGTGCTGAATGCTGTTGGCAGGGTTTCCAATGACGCTATATTGGCACATCGCAACTCAGGGAACAGTGTTAATGTCAATAATATATGGGAAAGAGTTACAAAAGCGGTTGCACAGATTGACCTCGATACCTGGGCGCACACCCTACCATCAAACAGCCGACGACTCCGGGACAAATACCGGCAGTTTTCAAAAGAAGGCTACGCGTGCCTGGTACATCGAAATTTCTGTAATCAGAGCGCACGTAAGGTAAGTCCAATGATGGAAGATCTCTTCATAGCGCTCTATACTACCAGGAACAGGCATTTTGCAAAAACAGTAAGAGATCTTTACCTGCAGTTTCTCTCGGGATCTATCGAAGTGGCTAATGTAAGTACCGGGGAATTGTTTGACCGGGCTGATTTCTTTGATGAAGAAGGCAGTCCTTTATATATAAGTGAAAGCACAACCTGGAGCTACCTTTCAAAACCCGGCAGCCAGCAGGTTATTAAAAAATTCCGCGATAGTTCAATCGACTTCAATACTAAGGCACTCCCATATAATCACAGGCACAAGCCTGAATTCACACTCAGCAAGATATCGTTCGACGACAGGGACCTCCCTCGCAGAACAGCAAAAGGGTTTGAGGTTAAATGTTATTACGCATTTGAAGTATTGAGCGGTTGTATTATCGGATGGTCGCACTCAAGAGACAAAAACATACCTCTTATAACGGACTGCTTCAGATCTATGCTCTCCTTTCTGCAAAAGGAATCTCTCCCCTGGCCCGGGGAAGCTGAAGTTGAACGACATCTTATGACCCAGCTCAAAGAGCCTCTTGAACAAATGTTCTCACATATCAGATGGTGTAATCCTCAGAACAGTCGTGAAAAAAGAGCTGAACACGGTATTAAATCAAAGAAATATGGTGCAGAAAAACTCCTCCAGGAGAATATCGGGCGATGGTCGAACAGCCATGACGCGTACAAGATTAACCAGGATATTAATACTACTTATGATTATGACGATCTGGTTGCCGACGACATCTACTCTATCAACTACCACAATAACCAATTGCACCCTGGGTACCCGAACAAAACGCGCCTCCAGGTCCTTCTGGAGATGACAAATCCAAAATTGGGATCCCCGGCTCTCAGAATTATCCTGAAACACATCGGAAACCGCACAGAGACCTCTGTTCGCAACTACGATTTTGTAAGAGTGCAGCATAGGGATTACGCTATCGACAGCGATAAGGTTCTGAGCATGCTGGCCCCTAACAAATACGATGTTGAAGCTTACTGGCTGCCTGATGAGAATGGGCAGGTAAATGAGGTGTACCTGTACCAGGGCGAAAAGTACCTGTGTGAGGCAAAACGGATCGAGAAATACAATGAAGCGCAGATTGAGCGTACAGAGAGAGACGAGGAGATAAGAACACACCAGGCAAAACACCTGGCACATACCCGTAAGCGCGTTGAAGACCGTGCAGATTCAATTCCACGCATTGAGATTATCAGGAATGTACCCGACTACAGCGATATAGTTCCGGAGAGGCTCGATGTGTCCCCGGAGTCACCATCAGAAATTTACGAATCAGACAACACAATAGCCGATGCCGACTACTGGAAAGAACTCGGAAAGGCAAGTATTTAAATGTTTCATTAACCCCTTTTAATTATGATTTCAATAGATGTTAAACGCAAAATCGTAGCTGAAGCAAAGCAACAGCGTTCGAATTTTGCAAGTGATACCAAAATGGCTGTTAGCCTTGGTATTTCACCGGCTCAGTTCTCGCGTATTATGAAGGATGACTTCGATGGCGTGCTCTCAGATGGGAACTGGATAACCATCGGAAGGAAACTTGGAGTGGAAACCGGATCTGCTCCCGCCTGGCAGACTGCAAAAACACCCGTTTACAGCTACATTACAGGGCAGCTTGAGTTATGCCAGGAAAACTCAATGGGTGGCATGATCTGCGATCATACTGACATTGGTAAGACTTATTCGGCAAAATGCTACGTGCGTGAGCACAGAAATGCGATTTACATTGATTGCAGTCAGGTGAAAACCAAAAGAATGCTTCTCCTCCAGATCGCCAAAGAATTCGGAATAGCATCGTCGGGGATGTATCGTGAGATCTATGCAGATCTGATTTATTACCTCAGATCGATGGAAAGACCACTGGTTATACTTGATGAGGCCGGGGATCTGAGTTATGAAGCATTCCTGGAACTTAAGGCACTCTATAATGCCACTGACGGTTTCTGTGGCTGGTATATGATGGGCGCCGATGGGTTACGCAAAAAAATGGAGACCAACCGGCTCAGGTGTAAAGTCGGGTACCCGGAGATCTTCTCGAGATATGGCAGCAGATACCAGAAAATTACTCCTGAAGGAAAAGAAGCAACTACTAATTTTTCATTGCTGCAGGCTACACTGATTGCGAAAGTGAACGGAGCGGATGATGATTTTTT
>JANNKF010000185.1:0-16900 GCA_031396165.1 Bacteroidales bacterium
CCATTGATGTCGCCCTTACACATCCGTGGTCCCTCAGTTGACATCATATGGTAAATCAGAAGATCTCGTTTAAAGTCATCAAATTCATTTTCTTTATGAACGAAATCCATTCTGTTCTCGCTGCTGATATCATTAAAAAAAGCTGCACTGCTGTTATTGACTCTTATATCGTTTAAAGTTATCTGAGTGGCATCTTCCTGATTTAAAGTCAGAACCTGATCTGCTTTTACATCTGTAAGAACAGTTACCCGGTTATCAGGCCATTCTATTATGAGTGAATCTACAATTGTTAATGAACCCAAACCCAGATTTGGCCTGGGATCAACAGTTGATAAATATCCCCTCATCGGCATCTGTTCGAGATATATCAATTTGCCCTTGTGTCTGGCAGTTATTTTAGAGCCTATGGCTGAAGTATTTTTATTATCTCCCTTTAAAATGACTTTAAGATAATGGTTGTCAGGTAATTGGCTGTTTGTTTCATTCCTATAAATATACATAGGCATATTTACATTATTCATAACCAGATCAAGATCTCCGTCATTATCAAGATCTCCGTAAGCTGCACCATTTGAAAATCCGGGAGTCCCCAGGCCCCATTTATCTGCATTATTCTCAAAAATGGTATTCCCCATATTTTTAAAGGCATAGCTGGGGATTTTTACAGAAGGGATCGCATCAATAAGTTTCCGGTAATCCACATTATTACCCGATACTATGGACATTACCATATCGCGGTTCGAAAAGTATTGAATATAATCCTGGTCTGTGAGGTCTTTGTATATCCCATTGGCAACAAAGATATCCTTAAGGCCATCATTATCGAGATCGGTTATAAGTGCCCCCCAGGACCAGTCGGTGGCGTAAACGCCTGCCATTCTGCCTATTTCGCTGAATGTACCATCAGTGTTATTCAGTTGCAGCATATTTCTTGTAAACTGATGATGATAACCGTTTTTTACCGCGGAAGTATAGCTGTCCCAGTTATCAAAGGTTGTTTTGGTTTTTAAGCGGTCATTATGTTCCGGAATCATATCAGTTGCAAAGATTTCAGGATAGTGGTCATTATTAATATCAGCCATATCGCCTCCCATTGATGCCGCAGAAATGGACGGCATCATATCAGTCAATGTTTCCCTGAATGTACCGTTGCGGTTATTCAGATAAATATAATCACGCTCAAAAAAGTCATTCGAAACGTATATGTCCATCCAGCCGTCCTGATCAATATCACCGACTGTAACACCTAAACCGAATGCGATCATACTTCCATAAATACCGGCTTCTTCGCTTACATCTGTAAATTTATCGCCATCATTCCTGAAAAGTTTATGTCCGCCGAGGGAATCCCTGATTGCTCGTTGGTTTTCTTTAAGGTTGAAACTTCCGATTGCTTTGGGAAAGTTTTTCAATAAGTACATATCGAGGTCATTATCTTTGTCATAGTCAAAGAAAACTCCCTGGGTAGAATTACCTTGTTCATCTATTCCATACTCACTTGCCATTTCAGTAAAAGTGAGATCTCCCTCGTTGATATATAGTTCATTTCTGCTCTGTTCACCACTGGCATTCCCTGATTTACAGACATATATATCGGAAAGTCCATCTCCATTTATATCAGCAATACTAACACCGGTTGACCATCCTTTGCCTCTTATACCTGCACTCGCAGAAATATCCTCAAATTCAAAATTTCCTTTATTCAGATAGAGCACATTTGTTTCCATATTTGACATCATGAAAATATCAATCATGTTATCATTATTCACATCTCCAAGGGCCACACCAGCACCATTGTAAAAATTTCTGAAAGTATAGATGTTGAATTTATTCTTAAGCTGAGTTTCATAATCGAGATGATTTATAAAATCAGCTTGTGTCATACTGAAAGGTAATAGAGTAAATAGCTTATTACTACGATTTTCTGCAGTCTGGCTGTTGCATGAAATTGTTAAGATTGAATTTATTATACAGAAGATCCTTATTAAAACTCTAAATAGATTCATGTTCCTGATCATCCTATTTTTCTAACTTTTTGGAGATGTCTTTCTGAATATCCCCAATTTTGGAGGTTGAATCTGATACTTCCTTATTTACCAGCATGTCGGTATAAACTGCCCACACATACATATCATCTTCCTTAAAAATAGAGATCCTTCTGTTACCATTTATTTTCACAAAGGCGGTACCCCGGGCAGAGTGCTTAACATCAATAAATCCCTCCCCATACATTTTCTTAAACCATTCAAGAACATCTAGCTGAAGACTGTCTGATGAGTACTTTGTGTTCCAGGGTGCCCATCCGTTATAGATAAGCCTTACAGGCATCTCGTATATTTTACCATTTACAAATTCAGGATAAAAGTCCATCGTTCCGGGGTAATTCAATTCGTCCTTAATCTTGTACTCAACCGACATATTCCGGGGACTTTGTTTGATAATTCCCTGAGTATTCAGTATCCAGCAGCGCGTATAGAACTCCTTTTCCGGCATGCCAAGATATAATCCCATAAACAGTGAGTCGTATCTGACACCGGAGGCGAGTTCTTTTTTTAACATTTTCTCATACCTGGCTCTTGGAGTACAACCGGAGATTAAAACAGCGAATACCATAGCCGGTATGATCAATAATAGTCTTGTCTTCATAATAATCTGCTAATATTTATAAAGCTGTAATTTATCATTATTTCGTGCAACAGCTATAATCCTTTGTCCGTTTATCACAATATTTTTGAAGTCACGTATTTCTCCTTTAATATATATGCCTGATTCACCAGGAGATACAGAATTCCATCCGCCGGTTTCGGTTCCCTTAAGAAACAGTCCATAGCTGGCATCATTTATTCCGGATTCGGGTTTGGCCCTGTACTGGTTTCCTCCGATAAGAATATCACATATTCCATCCTTATCAAAATCATCGGCAATTATTGCATAGACAGGGGAGAATTGCGCTTCAACCGGAAGAGGAGTGAGGGAGAACGTTCCATTGCCTGTATTAATCATTGCACAGGTTTCCAGTATTTTTGCATTCAGTTTGACTGTCCGGGACAATGTTTCCGCAGAAAAAATGTCATCAATCGTCTGATCCTTATAATCATCATATTTTTTATATTTTGCTTCAAGGGAAGGGATCTTTTTTACCAGATCATCCTTCATCACTACAGGGTATGACTTCTTACCATTAAATGTGCATATTATCTGTTCAATTGAACCATTCATATCAAAATCATTCACATACATTTGTACCGGCTTATTTTCTGAAGCTTTAAAACGTGAATTCTGTCCATGGTTGCCCAGAATAAAGTCAGTTCTTCCGTCACCATTCAAATCCTTAGCAATTAACCTTGACCACCAGCCTTCAGTATTCGATAAATTGAACTGTTCTGATTTGTCGGTAAATACCCCATTATCGTTTATAAATATCTTAACCGGCATCCAGTCGCCCACCACAACCATATCAGGATCAGTATCATTATCTATATCTGCCCAGACCATATCAGTTACCATCCCGACTTTGATTAAGCCCGGAGCTGCCTTTTCTGTAGCATTGATGAACTTCCCGTGACCATCATTTTCAAGAAGATATCCATTTACCGGAAGCCCATAACTGAATGGGAGCAAGCGTGTTCCAACAAACAGGTCTGTGTCACCATCGTTATCATAATCAGTTGGTTTGACGCATGATGTGCTTTCGTATTTTCCTGCAGGCAGAATCTGATCAGATTTAAGAAATCCACCTTTGCCATTGTTCAGATACAACCGGTCGCCTAAAGCTGATGAGCTTGAAGGGAATTCATTACCTCCACTAGCTACGTACAAGTCAGCGTCTCCGTCATTATCCGCATCGAAAAATGCACAGTCAGTATCCTCAGAGATCTTATCCTCTTCTAATAGCAGCAAATTGGTCCTGCTGAAACTGCCCTGCTTATTCTGAACAAACATTGAGCCGGGAGAATCCTTTGCTCCACAAATGAATAAATCATCGAGACTGTCACCATTGATATCTCCGACAGCCATATGCGGACCTTCATTAGATATCATCCGGAAGAGAAGTTTTTCACGGTCAAAATCTGAAAACATGTTTTCTTCATGAGTATAATCAAGTCTGTTTGCTGTTTCCGTTTTTTGGAATATCAGTGAATCATACCATTCAGCTGCGGTAAAACAGTTATAAGCAGAATCGGGTTCCATAACTGTTAAGAACTGATTAGCAGCGGTATTGTATAAAAAAGAACATTTTCCATCGGGCCAGTTTACAACAAGTGAATCAATAACACTTGCCGAACCCAAACCAAAATGCAAACGCGTATCAACAGAGGACATAAAGCCTCTCGACGGGACAAGTTCCTGATAGCTTTTTTCACCCTGGTAGTAGAGAGTTACTGATGCCCCAACAGCAAACTTGTTTTTACTGTTACTCTTCAGTGTGATTGAGAGATAATTAGTTTCCGGTCTCTTACCCGATTCATTCCTGTAAATAAAAGGCGGCATATTTACATTATTCACTATCAGATCCAGATCACCATCATTATCGAGATCTCCGTAAGCAGCGCCATTTGAAAAAGATGGAGTATTAAGACCCCATATTTCCGAAGAATTTGAAAAAGTGAGATTACCATTATTGTGAAATGCATAATTCGGAATTTTCACTGAAGGGATAAGATCAATTATTCTGAGTATGGCCTTTTCTTCGGTTTTGATCATTGATCTCATCAAAGATGGATTTGAGTAGATATCAAGGTAATCGCGATCGAGCAAATCTTTATAGATCCCATTAGCAACAAAAATATCTTTCCAGCCATCATTATCAACGTCCATAATAAGGGCACCCCAGCTCCAGTCGGTGGTACTTACTCCACTAAGTCTTCCTGTTTCACTGAAAGAATTATTTCTGTTGTTCAGCTGAAGAACGTTTCTGGCAAACTGATGATAATAGCCATTCCCGAGTTTCATCTGATATCTTTCCCATGTTTCAAACATTGTTTTAGTCTTCAGTCTGGCATTATCTTCAGGTGTCATTTCTGTTACAAATACGTCGGGATATGCATCATTGTTGATATCTGCAATATCAGCACTCATTGCACCCAGACTTGTCTCCCTCATCTGTTCTTCAAGCGATTCAATGAAGGTTCCATTTCTGTTATTAATATAGAGGTAATCGCGTTCAAAAAAATCATTTGAAACATAGATATCCATCCATCCATCGCGGTTTACATCTCCGACACTTACACCGAGTCCGAATCCAATTTTACTGCCATAAATACCGGCTTCCTCACTCACATCTTTAAAAAGACCATTATCATTCCGGTAAAGTTTATTACCTCCCTGTGTATCGCGAATTTGTCTCTGTCCGGGTTTAATATCAAATTCTGTTACTGATTGAAAAGAGTTGTTAAGTAAATAACAATCAAGATCGCCATCCCTGTCATAGTCAAAGAATGAAGCGTGATTTGATAAACCTGTCTCATCAAGCCCATATTCAGCCGCTTTTTCTGAAAAAGTCAGATCCCTGTTATTTATAAACAGCTCGTTATGACGATTTGAGCCGCCGGCAGCACCCGATTTACACACATAGATATCGAGCCAGCCGTCACCGTTAATATCAACTATGCTAACTCCTGTAGACCATACACCGTGACATGCTACACCTGATTGCTCCGTAACATCCTCAAATTTAAAGTCACCTTTATTTACAAAAAGCTTATTATCCACAAGGTTACCACAAAAATAAAGATCCTGTAAGCCATCATTGTTAAAATCACCGATGCCTGCACCGGCACCATTATAGAAGTTTCGGTATGTATAAGTGTTATACTCCTCGGTGTACTCTAACTGATTGATAAAGTGTATGTTGGTATAATTGCTGGTTAGCAGGGTGAATAAAGGATCCTTTACTGAATCAGATAACTCTGGCTTGCATGAAGCGATCAGAATGGATAAAAATAATATCACACTTCCAACAGTTCCATTGTATTTACTATTGACCATTTATTATGCTGAACATTAACTATGATAAAATTTTGTTTAAAATTAATTTTAAACTTTTATATAATAAAAAGAGCAGGCAAATATAATAAATGCCTGCTCTCTTTTATATTATAATAATCTATTAGTTATAACCCGGATTCTGTCTTAGATTTGGGTTTGCAGCTAATTTATCCTTATGAACAGGGAAGAGCATTGTAAACGCTCCGGTAACAACTCCGTCTCCTGGGTTATAAGCAGGAAGTGCCCATTTGGTAACACTTGTGTACAAATCCCAGCGTATCAGTTCCTGACGTCTGCTTTTTTCGAATGCCATTTCCCGTCCGATTTCATTAAATAATTCACCACCGGCAACAGATGGACCTGCAAGGTCGAAACTGATTTTCCCATCGAGTGTAGTCAGATCCGGAACACCTGCACGGGCCCTGATCTGGTTTACAAGTGCAAGTGCTGCAGCGTTGGTTGGATTCTTATTGTCTTTACGCCATAGTGCTTCTGCTTTCATTAAAAGTACATCGGCATAACGGAATACAGCATAGTCATTGCTCATATCCTGCAGACCGCCCATTTCAAATTCCCATTTACCAATTCTTACACCAGCCTGTCTTAAAGCCTGTGGTCCGAGTTCATTTATTTGAGGTTGTCCGGAGCCAATACTTCCAAAATTGAATTTTTTTCCATCGGGGTCTCCTGCAAGTGGAGCAGGAGTACGGGTGAGGTTAGGAGCTTCAAAACCGTCATCCTCAAGAATTTTCCCAGCGCTTGAGTACTGGTATCCGGCAAGGAAAGTACCACGTTTAACAGCAGGGGCAGTAAGAGTACCTACTTCACCTTTTCTTAAATCGGTATTGTCATAAGAGTTATAAAACTCCTCAAGTGAGCAGAAACCGTTCCATGGCTGAGCTGCCAGATTGTATGTCTGTTGATTCAGATAACTTAATGTCTGCATTACCAGGTTGAATCCAGTGTAAAACACTTTATCATAAGGTATGGCGAAAATGAATTCTTTTGAAGTTGAATTGTTGGCATTAAAGTTTGCAAAAAAGTTACTCTCAAGTGAATATTTACCTGAGTTGATAACCTCATCACAAGCAGTGATAACTTTATCCCATTGCGGAGTGCCAGTGTAAACACCTGCATTAAGGTAAAGTTTTGCCAGTAGCGCTTTTCCTGCGTAAAAGTTCATCCGGCCGTATGTAGTTCCATCAACAGCTGTTGGTAACTTGGGAACTGCCGCTTCAAGGTCAGCTACAATAAAATCGTTGACTGCTTTTCTGTCTGCTGTTGCAGGTGTAGCTTCTGCTTTTGCGAAATCAGTGACAAGAGGTACGTTTCCGTATAAATCAATAAGCTGCCAGTAGAAAAATCCTCTAACAGTCTGTAATTCAGCAATATATGCATCAGCAACATCCTGCTGTACCTGTCCGCTTGTAACGAGAGTTTGAAATTGATAGATAAGCCTGTTGGCAGTATTGACACCGTTGAAACCGAAATTCCATCCGCCGCTCATTACACCGTCTTCCTTGGTCCATGAGTGTAAATGAAGTCTTCTCCAGTTACCACCATCATCCCAGTCCTGACCTCTTGTAGGAGCAGTCATCTGATCAGTTGTCATAACATGTAGCGCCTGTGGATCGCCTGCAGCAAAGCCTCCGAATTGAGTATACGCGGCTCCTAATGCAGAGATAAATTCAGCTTCTGTTTTGAAGAAATTGGATGGTGTGACAGAACTGTACAGTTCTTCATCGAGTTTGGTACACGACTGACTGAATGCAGCAGCAATCAATACAACCGCCAGAGCTCCTATATGAAATAATGATCTTTTCATTTTATTTCTTTTTTGTGTTTTCATATCTTATTCCTAATCTCGTTTAAAATACAATATTTGCACCAATGGAAATTGAACGGGTCCTTGACCATGTTGCTCTTCTGTCGATTCCGGGTGCAAGCGGGTTTGCTCCGAAACTACCTTCAGTACTGAGGTTTTCTGAACTATCCCCATATCTTGGGTTTGGATCTACACCTTTATATTTGGTAATGTAGCCGAGGTTATTGCCTGCAACATACAACCTGATTTTATCGAAAGCTTTGCTTTGAGTCATATTGAAGCTGTAACCAATACTCATGTTGTCAAGAGCAACAAAAGATGCGTTTTCAACATGAAGACTTGATGTAACACCTGATGAGTTGTTAAGGAGTGTTCCGGTTGTTGCATTTCTCATATCAGTAGCCGATTTAGGCAGGTTATATGAACCAATTACATTTGGGACTTCATAGAAAGCGCGGAAGGAATTGATAAGATCGTGTCCGAATACACCGCGGAAGAAAATATTCACGTCGATGTTTTTGTATGTCAGGTTATTTCCAAATCCGAAAACTAATTTTGGTAACCCATTTCCAACGATTGTGCGATCTGTAGCATCAATTTTACCATCGCCTGTAATATCCTCAAGTATCAGGTTTCCACCACCGTCAATTTCAACAAATTTATAAGCAAGGATCTGACCAATTGGTTTACCTTCCTCTGCTCTGATGAGTGGAACCTGGTTTTGTCCGGGAGAACCCATGTTCTCAAGGTCACGTACTCCATATTTCAACTCTGCACCGTTATAAAATCCTGACAGGGAAACAAGGGTGTTCTCAATATTATAAGATGGTGTAAAGGACACTGAATATGCGAAATCTGATTTTTGAACAACATTCCAGGTAAGGGACAATTCAAGTCCACTGCTCTTTATTTCACCAAGATTAACCAATGCCTGGCTATAGAGGTTTGGTGGAACCGGTACTTCATAATTAAATAACAAGTCTGTGGTAGTTCTTGTATAGAAGTCGAACGAACCTGATAGCTTTGATTTGAACAATGAAAAATCAAATCCTAAATCAATCTCGCCTTTCTTTTCCCATTTAAGGTCTGTATTGGCATTACTGACCGGTGCATAAGCTGGTCCGAATTTGCCATTATAGAAGAAGTTACCCTGTGGTCCGAGACGTAATAATGAAAGGTAGCTCTCATTTGGCATGTTTCCGGTAAGACCGTAGTTTGCACGAAGTTTAAGGTTATCGATAAAATCAACATTTATGATACTTGCCAGATCGACACCACCACCGATGGCAGGGAAGAGACCCCATCTGTTATCAGTACCAAACCTTGATGATCCTTCGTATCTGGCACTTGCAGTTACGAACCATGTACTGTTAATATTCAGGTTAACACGTCCGAAAAATGCAATAAGTTTGTGTGAGTTCTTATAACTGCCTGCAGTTCCGATTCCATTTTTAAAATCAAGGGCTGCGCCAAGATTATTGAAAGTAAATGCGTCTGTGAGATAATTACCTCCATGAACATTGAATCCCGAATAAGTAAAATCCTGATACGAGTAACCACCCATAGCGTTGAGGCTAAGTGAAGAATTCAGTTCACCATTATATTTTATAGTAGATTCAAAAAGCTGACTGGCAGAAGAATTTAAATTCTTATCTGTCATTCCGTTAGTATTACTTCCAACCCAGAAACTATTTTTATCATAATAACGGCTTCTTGTAGCTGCAGTTCCCTGCATTGAATAAAATGCATCAATATTCAATCCTTTCAGAATTTCAAAAGTTCCCTTTAATGAAAGGTTTGTTAACTGATCTGTTCCTTCGTTTTTATTCTGCTCAAGGATCTGAACCGGGTTAAAATAGTCGAAAAGTGTCTGGTTAAAATAGTAATCCCATTTTGCATAAGCCGGATCACCTTCCATTTTAATTGGAGCTGTCGGATTAAAGATCGTAGCGAACTTGAAAGCATCTGAATAACCAAGCTGTGATTCCTTGCTGGTGGCACCCAGATTCAGATCCAATGTAAGTTTGTCATTTAAAGCTTTCTGGGTAATGTTGATCCTTCCGTTGATCTGTTTGTATCCCGAAGTGCGCATTACGCCTTCAGCATCCCGGTAGTTAATGGAAGCCCTGTAGGTTGTTTTCTCTGAACCGCCTGACATGGAAACATTATGAACCTGTGAATATGCTGTCTGTGATGTTTCTTTAAACCAGTCGGTATCATAACCGAAATCTGTTCCCAAACCGGTTTCTGCAGACATGGCTCTCCATTCGGTAGCATTCATAACATCAGTATGCTTTGCAATCATTTCTGCAGTGAAGTATGTATTGTACTCAATAACTGAAGTACCTTTTTTACCCTGTTTGGTTGCAACAAGGATTACACCGCTTGAACCCCTTGTTCCATAGATTGCAGCAGCAGATCCGTCTTTCAGTACGTTAATGGATTCTATATCGTTAGGGTCTACGTTATCAAGCGAACCGCCGATAACACCATCGATAACTACGAGGGGACCTGTATTTGCTCCGATAGTACTCAAACCTCTCAGACGCATATTAAAACCTTCATTCGGGTTGCCGCCGGCCTTACTTATCGATAGTCCTGATACCTTACCCTGAATTAACTGTACCGGATTCGTGACATTACCCTTTGTGAATTCTTCAGATTTCACACTGGTGATAGAGCTTGTGACTTCACGTTTTTTCTGTGTACCGTATCCAACTACAACAACCTCTCCCAAAGCACTGACCGAAGGTTCCATAACTATGTCAATCACAGATCGACCTCCTACAGTTACAGACAATGGAGTATAACCTATTGAGGTAAATACCAAAATCGCACCCGGACTGGGAACAACAATAGTATAATTACCCTGAACATCAGTCATTACTCCGGTAACTGTCCCCTGGACAACAATGTTAACACCGGGTAGTGCCCCTTCGGTAGCAGAAGTAACTTTACCTTTTACGGTTCTTTCCTGGGCAGTGGCCAGACCGATAGTAAAGCAGAAAAGAAGAAGTGTCAGTAAACTTCCCCTCCATAGAAATACAGAATTTCGCAAGGTTCCCATAGTTGAATTCTTTTAAATTAGTTAATTAAGGGTGTAAAAGGTAATTTTATAAAATCAGGTAAAAAATTGAGCACAACAGTAACATATTCAAAAATTACAAAACTGGTTAATCTCAGTATCAGGAAATCTTAGCCAAAACTAACAAGAATAATTCTAAAAAAGAAATTAAATAGAGATTAAAATGAAATTAAAATAAACTTTTTTTCAACTGGTTTCTGAACTCTGTTTATCAGGCTAAAAACAACAGGATTCCGGAATTGTTCACAAATATGATGTGTATTCTCATTAGGTTTTTAGAAAATGGTGAGCTATATTTGCGATAACCAACATCTTTATTAAAGTTTCACAAATTTCATAATTAATTTAACCAGAAATACTGCAATGAAAAAACTATTGATTTTCAGCTTAGTGGTTTTTATTTTCACATTAAGCTTTGGACAGACCCAACAAACAGCGAAGCCAGCTTCAAAGTTTCCTGAACTTGAAAAAATGAAACCCGGGATGACAGAGATCTGGGAACCTGAAGTGAAAATAATTCAGCCTGCTGCCACAAACTCTGAAGCGCCATCTGACGCAATTGTTCTGTTTAATGGCACTGATGTGTCTTCCGAATGGTCGGATATGCAGGGCAATGCATCGAAGTGGATTGTAAAAGACGGGGAACTTATAAGTGTAAGAGGTGGAGGTTATATAAAATCAAAACGCAAGTTTAACAATTTTCAGTTGCATATTGAATGGAAAACTCCTTCAGATGTATCGGGAGAGAGCCAGGGCAGGGGAAACAGTGGCGTATTTCTTCAGGAACGCTATGAAGTACAGGTACTTGACAGCTACAACAACCGCACCTATCGTAACGGTCAGGCTGCCAGCTTGTATAAACAATATCCACCTTTGGTTAATGCAAGCAAAAAACCCGGTGAATGGCAGACCTACGATATAATATATACAGCACCAACATTTGGGAACGACTCAACTACATTTGTTACATCTCCAAAAGTTACTGTTCTTCATAACGGTGTTCTTGTGCAGAATAATGTAAGTCTGAGAGGCCCTACCGAATATATTGGGATACCTGAATATACAATCAGGAAACATGGCCCTGGATCCATTTCTCTTCAGGATCATGGAAATCCTGTAGCTTACAGGAATATCTGGATCAGAGAATTGTAGTATTTTTGTATGTTTAATAATATAATGTCTTAGAAGTTTACTTGTTATATAATTATTATTTTTATAGATCAAAATAAATTTTAATCCACCTGAAATGAAAGAAAATTCGAAACACATTTCGCGCCGGTCCTTTATTGGAACAACCGGCGCTGTTGCTGCAGGTCTGACGATAGTCCCAAGCTCTGTAGTCAGTGGTCTCGGCCACAAAACTCCAAGCGACAAGCTGAATATCGCTGTTGTAGGAATCGGAGGAATGGGTAATTCAAACCTGAGAGCAGTTAAACCTACAGAAAACATAGTTGCTCTTTGCGATGTTGATTGGGGTTATTCAAAACCTGTTTTCGCTGCTAATCCCGATGCAAAAGCCTATTGGGACTGGCGTAAGATGTATGACGAAATGGGAAAATCGATAGATGCTGTTATAGTAGCAACTGCTGACCATACTCATGCTATTATTGCTTCCACAGCAATGACTATGGGAAAACATGTCTATGTTCAGAAACCATTAACACATTCTGTTTATGAATCAAGATTACTTACCAAACTGGCTGCAAAACACAAGGTTGCAACTCAGATGGGTAATCAGGGTTCATCAGGTGAAGGTGTTAACCTTACTACAGAATGGATCCAGAATGGCGAGATTGGTGAAGTAAGAAAAGTTGAAGCTTTCACTGATCGTCCGATATGGCCTCAGGGACTGAATGTTCCTAAAGGCGAATGGGTTCCTGATACACTTAACTGGGATCTTTTCATAGGACCGGCTCCAATGCGTCCATATAATAGTGCCTATACCCCATGGAACTGGAGAGGCTGGTGGGACTTTGGTACAGGCGCTCTTGGCGATATGGCCTGCCATATTATGCATCCGATCTTTAAAGGGCTGAAATTACAGTATCCTATCAAAGCTCAGGGAAGTTCAACATTGCTTCTTACCGACTGTGCTCCAAGTGCCCAGATGGTAACACTTGTTTATCCTGAAAGAGTTACTCCGAAAAATGCTAAAGTTAAATTGCCACAAGTTGAAGTGATATGGTATGATGGTGGTATTCAGCCAGCTAAGCCAGCCGGATGGCCAACAGGAAAAAACATGAATGATCAGGGTGGAGGCGTTTTATTCCACGGTACAAAAGATACACTCGTTTGCGGTTGCTACGGTGTGAACCCATGGCTATTATCAGGACGTAAACCTGAAGTTGCAAAAACTGAAAGAAGAGTTGAAGGCGGAAAACATGAAATGGACTGGGTTCGCGCCTGTAAGGAGACTCCTGAAGCAAGGGTTAAAACCAAATCTGATTTTTCCGAATCCGGACCTTTTAACGAAATGGTTGTTATGGGTGTACTTGCTGTCAGACTTCAGAGTCTTAATAAAGAACTCGAATGGAATGGTGAGAAGATGGAATTCACTAATATTACTGATGAAGAAAAGATCAGAATAGTTAAGGAGGACAAATTCACAATTGCTGATGGTCATCCGTCCTTCCAGAAGGTTTATACAGAAGCAGTAAGTGCAAAAGTATTTGCAGCTGAGATGGTTAAACATAACTATCGCAAAGGCTGGTCACTTCCGGAAATGCCTGCATAGTAATTGTATATCTAAAATAGAAAGCCGGATCTTGAGATCCGGCTTTTATTTTATCCTGAATTTAGTCCCCCTTCAGGGGGATGTCACGCTTCTGCGTGACAGGGGGTATACCATGAGGAACAAGCCAAACCGTAGGGACACGCCATGGCATGTCCCTACAAACATCATGTTATATTGTAAGGTCATGCCATGGCATGACCTTTTAAACCAATATCTTCTGCAACAACCCGCATTCCCATAATGCAATCTGTAATCAGATCATCCAGTGTAACTCCCAGCATCTCAGCACCTTTTTCGATAACAGAGCGGTCAACGCCGGCAGCAAATTTTTTATCATTCCATTTCTTTTTTACCGATCTGGCTTCCATATCAATTACACTTTTTGAGGGTCTTACAAGAGCACTTGTAGCCACAAGGCCTGTAAGTTCATCAATCGCATAGATAGTTTTTTCAAGTAATGATTCCGGTTTAACTTCAGTAGCCAGACCCCATCCATGACTCATCACAGCCCTGATATACTCTGCCGGCCAGTTGTTTTCCAGGAGGATCTTTTCAGTCATTTTACAATGCTGCTCCGGGTACATTTCATAATCAAGATCATGAATGAGTCCTATAATGCCCCACTTTTCCTCATCTTCACCTGCTTTTACAGCCATATACCTCATTACTCCTTCCACAGAGAGAGCATGCCTGAGAAGACTTTCTGTTTTGTTATATTTTTTAAACAGCTCAAAAGCTGTTGTGCGTGTGGGTATTATTTCGGACATATATTAAAAACTATTTAACAAACAGTATTGGAATAGTCTTATTCAGAACAGCACCCCTGACATTGAGATAGTAAACTGCGGGCGAAAGGCGGATTTCCGGAATTGGAATTGCATTCTTTCCGATGAGAACTTCCTTTTCAATGTTATACACTTTTACTCCAGCCATGTTTGATATGGAGATATTAATTGTTTCCGCCCTATATGAATTTACAAAGAGTGTAAACTGATCTCTTACAGGATTTGGAAATGCAGTAATAGTTTCACTTAGCCTTGTATTTTCTATTTTCAGATTAACAGTATCATTATTATTATAGTCATCAAGATTATCAAATCCATAAATAGTTATATCGTAAATGCCATATTTTCGGAGATCAGCCGGTATATTAAAGGAAACAGTAACTGTATCACTACCCGGAAGAAGCCGGTTTTCAAACAGTTGTTTTACAGGTGGATATCTGTCATTTACTGAATATGCCAGATTGAATCCGTTAATTATATCTTTTCCTTCATTTAATACTTTGACACTAACAATTTCCTGGCCGAATTTTTCCTTGACTACCGGTGAGGAAATGCTGACAACATTCAGGTCTTTTTGAATGTAATTCACAGATCCGTTTACTGTAAAATCAATCATATCAATAAATGCACAATCCATTCCTTCGAATTTGGATTGATCTTTTTTGTATTTCCATTCCAGTTTGTTCACTCCAGCCGGAACTGCAATTACTTTTTTAGTCCATGGCACTTCTCCTGATTTTTTAAGGATCTCGGTTCCATTCAGGCTGAAGGCAAGGTAATCATAGTTGGCCTCAGATGATACCTTATAATAGAACTTAACCGAATCAGCTGTTGTGTATACAGTTTTTATAAGAAGTGAAGTAGAACTGTTATTAGAAATTGCCCCTGATTTGGCGGAAAGAATTCCATCTTTTGAGCTGGATGTGCTTATTGTCCATGGAATCTGACTGCTGTTTATCCATGGGAATATATTAAAGGAAGAGGCTTCGAAGCTTTCCCTGACTCTTCCTACACGAAATGAAAAATCCTTATTGATCAGAAAAGGAACACAATCGAGTATTGAATTAACAGAAATTATAAAGCCGGAAGGAACATTATCAGCTAATTTGACCTGTACCGGAATATCTGTATCAACTCCGTATTTCAATACTCCGGAGCTCTTTCCGGGCTCAAGTATAGTCAGATCACTCATCTGACTTGCAATGTTTAGCTGACCGGAAATATCACTCGAACCCTGATTCTTTATTCTGAACACCAGATTAAAAGTCTCACCGGGATCAGCAATGAAATTTCCATTTCCAGTAAGGCTGTCATCTATTAAACAGCTAATAATCAATAGGTCGGGTGAGTGAAGCGTGATTTCTGTTGTGTAGTGTTTAACAGTATTATTATCTTTAAGCATCAGATTGATCGTTGCCAGAGATAAATTCGGAACATTGCTGTTAACAGTGATTCCCAGTTTATCTGCCAGTGTTATCTGAGATTTGCCTGTAATTGTGCCTATAAAGGCTGAATCGGTGTTGATAGTCAACCAGTCTGATGAAGATGATATTTTTGCATAAACCCCACTTGCATCCGTTAAACCCAGATTGTCAATCGTCAATTTCAGATAAAATGACTCTGCAAAATCAGCTTTCAGATTATTATTTCCCTGAACATCATTAATACTGGTGGCAGTTAAGTTCAGAAATTCATTTGTAATATCGGAAAAATATATTGTCTTAATCAGAGGATACCTGTTCTGTCCGGTTATAACTATCAGACATGAGTCATTCGATAGCCCCGGCATATCAAGAACTGCAGAACCTGAAGCACTTGCAAAAGTGGCATCCCAAAGCGTATCAAAATGAGATATTGCTATATATGAAAATGGTTCAAGGTTAAGAGTAATAGATTTTATTCCGTTTGGAAGTGTATCGGGGAGTGAGATGTTAAAAGAGTCAGGGTTCCCTATAATCGGGATTAGACTGGGATCGCCTATTACGTTATATGTCTCCCAGTAATATTTTTTTCTTGGCGATGTACTCGCACTTACCGAAAGATTTCCTGCGTAATTTATCTGACCCAGAGTGTAATACCAGTCGGAGGGGGATTCGGAATGAGTGTGAAAAAGCCTGTCAAATGCTCCTAAACCTGTTGTAGCATACGTTGGATTCAAAGTAACAGGGCCAACACCGAGGGCCCAATAATAATCTTCGTCCCAGTAGGAATCATTGGAACATCCGATGAAGCCTATTGCACCTTTTTTTTCAGAAACAACCATTCTGTTACCGAAAGAGTATTTTGTATTATACTCCGCAGTCCGGCAGGCATTACTTATTATAAGGGGATACATGTTCTGGTTGAGAAGCTTTGCAGTATCGGATACATTTATATCAAGATGAAGCCAGCCACGTTCATCACCATGTCCTGTGTAATTAATAAGTGAGGTACCTTTATTAATAAGTTTGATAATAGAATCCTTCTCAATTTTCAGAATTGCG
>JANNKF010000377.1:0-1573 GCA_031396165.1 Bacteroidales bacterium
TTTTAAGTCATCTGATAATTCAAAACTCTCCCGTAAGGAGCTCCTTGTTTACTATCTGTACTTTTTATATCCCGCAATCAGATTAAAACATCTTAAGAATAAATTCACTTTTATCCGCAAGGAATATTTTAATATGATAGATAAGGCCAGCATCAGGGAAAGTGCAGACAAATATTCAGATCTGGAGAAACTTCAGCAATCGGAATTGTCAAAGATACAGTTGCCCCACCTGCTTAAATATGAGGACCGTAATTCTATGCATCATTCGGTGGAATCGCGACTCCCTTTTATTGACTACAGACTTGTTGAAACAGCATTATCGATAAACAACTCTTTTAAGATCAAAGACGGATGGACAAAATATCTGCTTCGAAGATCGGTTGATGGTTTATTACCTGATGAAATTACCTGGAGAACTAAAAAGATCGGATTTGAAGCGCCTGAACAAAAATGGCTTTTTGAAATTGAACCCATAATGGTCAAACAGATATCCCGTTCTGAGATTATAGGAAAAATATCTGATAAAAGTGCCATACTTGGAAAGTACGAAAAAATTGATCTGCGTACTAAATGGCGTCTTTATAATATTGCGAAATGGGAGGAGGTTTTTAATGTCACAGCAGGCTAGAACCATTTGTCAGATTACTACAGTACATCCACGTTATGACGTGAGGATATTCAGTAAGATATGTATGAGCCTCCGGTCTGAATTCACAGTAAACCTGATAGTTGCTGATGGAAGAGGAGATGAAGTCAGGAATAATATAAATATTTATGACATTGGGTTGCGGGAATCGTCAAGGGTGAAAAGGTTTCTTTTTACATCAACTAAAGCCTACAGAAAGGCATTGGAATTGAATAACAGTATCTATCATTTTCATGATCCCGAATTTCTTTTTTGTGCTCTCAGGTTGCAAAGAAAAGGGAAAAAGGTCATATATGATGTACATGAAGATGTGCCAAAACAAACTCTCGGTAAAGAGTATCTGAATCCATTTATAAAGACTCTGCTTGCATGGTTGATCAGAGTAACCGAATATTACATATCTGCCAGATTATTTGCAGTAATCACTGTCACTCAGACTATTAGTGAGCGATTTAAGAAAAGAAACCCACAAACCCTGATAATAAATAACTATCCCTTTGTTTTGTCCGGATCAACAATACCATACTATCAAAGAGACGGGATTTGTTATGTTGGAAGTATAAGCCGTGGTCGTGGGATAAATGCGATTATTCAGTCGCTTGATAATTCGGATGTGGTTTTGCATCTCGCGGGGGAGTTTGATTCTGAAGAGTACCGGAAAGATCTTATGAAACTGAAAAGCTGGAGCAAAGTAAAGTATTATGGCACAGTATCTTCTGATGACGCTACCGAAATAATAAAGAAATCCAGAATCGGGATGGTAACTTTTCTTGCCGAGCCTAATCATATCGATGCACAGCCAAATAAGATGTTTGAGTATATGTCTGCTTCTTTGCCTGTAATAGCTTCGGATTTCCCTTTATGGAAGAGGATAATTGAGGGAAATTATTGTGGGGTATGTGTTGATCCTTCTGATCCTGCATCTAT
>JANNKF010000191.1:0-13845 GCA_031396165.1 Bacteroidales bacterium
GTTGATTCGGATGATGTACTCCTTATTGTTAAAAAAGAAGAGGAGCAGAATATAAAACAGTATCTCGACGACGTTAAGAAGGCGACCAAAGAAAAATATCTGTAATGTTTTTAATGTAGGGTATTGTCGCGACTATAACCTAAAATGAAACAAAAAAAAAGAGCTGCATTAAACAGCTCTTTTTTTCTATCTCTAGTATTCCCAAAGATCGTGTTCAAAATTGAACAGATCAGTTTTTATGCGTTCTGCTTCAAACAGAGTGTACTTACCTGCCTGGTATTCCGAGATCCTTCTGTCATTGTAAACGTTCGATTCACCTACAATTACACTTGAGAATCGCCTCTGCATGAAGAGATCGTCAAAAGAGATCCTCTGTGCGTCATTATTACCCATATAAACCTCTTTTGTGGCAAGTATGTCTCTCAGATCATCAAATCTAACCCAGAACAATGGTTTTCTGAATACCTGACCGAGCTGTGCATCCATTCCCATAAAAATAGGCTGAATGGCTATAATACGTACATCCATCTTGGAGTGTTTCTTATCGAAGTACCATTCTTCGTATAAAAGTAATTGCTTAACATCCTCAGGCTTGGCATCCTGTTTAACGGAATCTTCACGGGTTGCCCCGGAAGCATCTATCTGCACAGTCTCCAACCTGGTTGTTGCACCCAGTAATAGTTCTATCTCAGAATAAGTGGTGCTGGCATTCCCAACCATCGGTTCATATGCATTAATTTTACCATCCCTGATTTCTTTGAGAACGATATTTATAAAACTTTCTCTTTTATCAGGAGTCGGTTTAGTAGGATAGAACAGTGACTGGTTCGCTTTTTCACGCAAATCGATCAGCCGGTATATGTATCTTGCCCAAACTGCATCGCCTTCCCTTAGATACGGATACTCAATTTTCTTCGCCTGGGGAATCGACTTCTGGTAAATATCACCAAAATTCTGGGCACTGATTATACCTGTCATTGATATGGCGATAATTCCAAAAAGGATTTTCTTATTCATGGTGTAATAGTTATATTATTACTAGTCTATCTTTAAAATTACGGGCGACAGTTCTTTTGTTTTTCCGTCGGGCCCAAGAGCGGTTATGTCTTTTATAGTTAAATACTTGCCCCTGCTAAGCTGATTAATAATGTCCTTCTGCTGGGGAGTAAGGTTGCTGGTAGAACTTTTCTGTTCGAAGGTACCTCTGCTGTCAGTAAACAAAATAGTAAATCCTGTTATATTGTAAACCAAATTAAAATCAAAATCCGGCATCTGGGCGAAAACTCCCTGCTGTGCGGCGGCAGTAGCCCTCGGGATTGTTCCCTGGGTTTTACCGCCAAATACTGCTATCGGAATAGGAAGTGGTTTCACCCTGAACGCATAAGGAGGATACTGAACAACTTTTCCATTTATATTCGCTGTTGCTATTACCTGAACAGCCTGACCTACAGCTGTTGGTTTCACAGCCCAGCTTCCTGGAAAATTTTCACCTTTCGGGTTTTTAACTTTTTCAGTCGTGAAAGAACCGTTGATAACCTTTATAGATATTTTATCCGGACTTATTCCGGGTACAGAAACATCGATCGGGTTTGGAATACCATAATACATAACGTTCATAGCTGTTGGAGAAACGATCACATTAGGCTCACCAACAACATAAGCAGATTCAAAAGGGTAATTTTTTATTGAGCCATCAGGCGCCTTAAGTGCGATAATACCACCCCATCTCTTTTGTCCGACAGAAGAGGCTGAAGCCTTGTAAATTCCTTTTCCGGTTTCATCAATATCAAGTTTTGAACTTCCAACAGTGATCTCAGGTTTTTGTGTTGTATCAGTTGCAGAAATAAATACCTGAGCTTCATAACTGCCACCCTGTGTCACATAATTTGACTGTGGGATTACGATAGCACTCAGTTTGTTAAATTTAAAAGAAGAAGCGTCGATCTGCGAATATAAGTAGTTCAAAACTTCAGTTTCTCCGTTTCGAACAGCAAGTTGCATTTCTGATAAAATACAAATAACAGCTACCAGAGGGAGAGTCTGAAAGTTAAGGTTTTCCCATTTTTCAGTTTTTCCGTCTTTATTTTTTCCGTCGTCGGTATTAAGGCTTGTTCTTAAAGCTGATTCAGCAGTTGGATTCTTTCCCTCAAGAGTTGCTATAAGAAATTCCCTGTATTCACTCAGGATTGCTTTAAGGTCGTTTGCTTTTCCGTTATTGTCATCTCCTATAAGTATCTGTGTAGGAATATCAACCTGGTCAATTCTCTTAACTGCTTCAATAATAACTTCATCACCCACGATAGCAAGATTTTCGGGACCTTCAGCTTCATTAATAATTTCAATTTTTAAACTCTGAATGTACATGAAAGCTTCATCTGCCCGCTCTTTAATAGCAAATGCCGCTGTTTTATATTTACCGGCCTTTGCAGGGTTTTCAGCTGCAGCTCTGTCGAATTCCTGATATATTATATTATTCTTAAGAACATAATTTGCGATCGTCTGTGTAAGACCCTTATCAACTTTTTTGAATGCTTCAACGGCCTCTTTTGATACGTTTAGTGCTAGCATGGCTGTAAGCACCAGGTACATCATACCGATCATCTTTTGCCGTGGAGATAGCTTTTCGTGAGCCATTTTGTAGGTAGTTTAGTTTCGTTAAAAAAAGCCACGTTATTTAACATTCATAGCAGCAAGCATATTTCCATAGACATTATTCAGTGCTGATAGATTGTCGTTAAGTTTTGTTATCTGATCACGGTACTTTTTAGTATCACCAGCTGATTCTGAAAGATCTTTCATCAATCCCTGAATACCTTTATAGAGGTTTTCCGAATCTTTAATATGATCGTCTGCACCCTTGCGCTGTATTTCGTACACGGCATTAAGGGCGGACAGATTTTTATTAAGTGATTCAAGTTGCTGTTGATATGATTTTCCACCTACTTCTATTACAGAAAATGAGTCAGCCATATTACGGTAAGTTGAGCTGGTATCATTTATTAATTTTGCTGTCGACTGATATGAGTCTGAGAGTTTACCAAGAGATTCGTTTGCAGAATTGATGGTACCCATATATTTGTTGGATGCAACTGAAATATCTCCCATCGCATTTATATTTGTTGTTGCATCACCTAGCTTTTTCATTCCAACACCCAGTTTCATAAAAAGGTCAGGGGTAATCTCGGCCTTTTCGAGCATTTCATCAAATTTGGCAAGAGCTGCAGATCCTGCACCACCACCTCCACCGCTACCGGGAGCTGAACCATAATGCTTACCTGTGTGTGAAGCCAGTTCCTGTGCTCCGTCTTCCGGAATCCCTGCTAATTCAGGATATACCAAAGTCCAGTCCACTTCTTCGTGAAGTGGTTCGAAAGCTGAAAAGAAAAATATAACTGCTTCAGTAAGAAGTCCTAGTGTAAGCATTTCAGATGCAAATGTCCAGTGCTGTATTTTAAACAATGCACCAATAATAACGACAGAAGCACCTAAACCATAGAGTTTTGATATGAAATTCTTCCATCCGCTGCTTTGTACTAATTCTGCTAGGCTCATATACCTGATTATTTTAGGGTTATTTCAAATATTTAATTTACACCAATATATGCTCTTACATTCCGGAATCCGACATATGGTTTTGTGGAATCCTGATATTCATAATCCCTTGAGCTTGTTTGCAGAAAATATGCGATATCTTTCCATGAACCGCCGCGTATGACTTTCCTCTTCATCACAACATCGTCTTGAGGTTTAGCATCATACTGATAATCAGGCTGAAGGTCGTGCTGGAAAATATAGGCGGAAGGATGGAAAGCTCCGCGTGTCCATTCAGCAACGTTTCCTGACATATCATACAGACCAAATTCATTGGGTTCATAAGAGCCTACTTTACCTGCATAGACATTACCATCGTCGATATAATTACCACGCAGAGGTTTGAAGTTGGCAAGGAAACATCCTTTGTAATTACGGGTATATGGTCCGCCCCAGGGGTACATCGAAAGGTCGAGACCGCCCCTGGCAGCATATTCCCATTGAGATTCGAGTGGAAGTTCATAAGCCTGAACATCAGGAATCCCCTGTTTTCTGAGGGCTGTATTCATATAATCTGTTCTCCATATACTGAATGCACCAGCCTGAACCCAGGAAACACCGACAACAGGATAGTCATCAAATGAAGGGTGCCAGAAATATAATGAAGCCTGTGGGTCGTTAAATGAATAAGTAAAATCCCTGATCCAGCAAAGGGTATCAGGGTATACATTTATAATATTGTGTTTGATGAAAGAGGAGCGGTCTTTAATATCTGTACGTGTTCCGTCAATATTTGTAACCTGCCCACTATATTTACCTGTGGTCTTTTCAAAATCGTCATATTTATAGGATGATTTTGCGGCCTGAAGATAATCCACCCAGTAATAGGAATAGTTAAGTTTTCTGATATCGATCTGCTTCTTTCCATTGAACCTTTCCTCAGGTGGGTAGAACATCTCTTCAATTGTTGTCTTTGTAGTCTCCTCCTCCGGATCGATCTTTTCTTCCCAGTTAATAACATTTGGCTCAATTACATTGCCTTCGTCGTCAACCATAAAATATTCGCGGTCTGCAACACTGGCATTACCAAGTTTTGTCCTGAGAATAGAATCCCTGACATAATATACAAACTGACGATATTTATTATTTGTAATCTCTGTCTGGTCCATCCAGAATGCATCAACAGTAACGGACTTTGAGATCGCGTTATTTGCAAAAATTGCATCCTGTTCACTGGGTCCCATCATAAAATTCCCGGCAGGAATAAATGCCATCTCAAATGGTTCAGGTTCAAAGAATTTCTTCCGCCCAAGCACACCGGTCAGCTCTCCGCTATTTGAAGACCCACAGCCAGTTAACAGGAATATCAATATTAGAGCAGATAGGGTTATCTTTTTCATAATACTATAG
This sequence comes from Bacteroidales bacterium, assembly GCA_031396165.1. Classification (GTDB taxonomy): domain Bacteria; phylum Bacteroidota; class Bacteroidia; order Bacteroidales; family VadinHA17; genus LD21. The sequence goes on from JANNKF010000191.1 coordinate 4,942, forward strand.
AGTTTTATATTGCAAGTAAGTTAATTTTTTTAATATTCACAAAAATCTGATGCTTTTATATTTCATCGGACTCCTGCCCAGATTCAGGTCGAAACAATAGTTAACCATGAACTCATGTGAACCACTACTGTTCTTTCTTATATCCGACAAAGTAAAATCATAGGCATATCCAATTCTGATTCCGTTATAAAGTTCAAATCCTACTAATCCGGTAAGAGCGTCTCCAGCTCTGTAGGAAACGCCTCCCCATACTTTTTTATTGTATCTTACGAGTGAAGTTATCGTAAATTGCGTAACCTTTCCATCGCTGAATGCAAACAGGGACGGAAGAAGCTCCAGCGACGGATTTGGCAGTTGCAGAGTGTATCCTGCAGTTATGTAATAATGTCTGCTCACATAAGGCGTGCCTTTTGAATATTTAATCTTTGGTTGATTCAGATGTGTCACAGATAATCCGGCATAATACTTTTCGGCCCTGTAGTATAATCCGAATCCGGCATCGAAAGCAACATAACTCTCTTTATTTTCAGGAATTAGCGGGTCTCCCGATACAGGTGTGTGAGAATCTCCGTTAGGAATCTCCCATTTCGGATCAAGAGTTTTATTCAGCATCCCCAGATTAATGCCTATTCCAAGTTTTCCGGCACCCAAATCCATCAGATAAGCATAGGAGAGTGCCAGATTGATATCCTTATCAAAACCCACATTATCGCTCTCAATCAGCAACCCGACACCGCTGCTGATTTTGAACGGGGAAACGGGAGCGCTTATATTGAAAATGGTGGTTGAGGGGGCTCCGTTAAACCCAATCCATTGCTGACGGTTTAATGCAGTGGCACAAATCATTCCAGAGGTTCCGGCAACTCCGGGATTATATGTAAGTGTATTAAACATATAATGACTCGACAACGGATCTTGTTGTGAGGAAACCGGCAGGAAAAATATTACTAAAAAAAGAAATGTAATATTTAGTTTTTTCATTTCTTTAAATGATGATTCATTGCACATCAGTTGAACGAGTAAAATAAATAAAAATCTATGTCGTAAACAAATTTACCTCTATTTATTTAAATTAATTAAATAGCTCCATTTTTGTGTGTGCCAAATAAAATGCATGCACATCAGTTTGACTGATCTGTTTAACAGCAAAAAGTGTACCCTAAATTTTCAGGATTTTAATCTGTCAACAGCTTTTACCCACCTGTCGGGAACCTCATTTCTGTTTGCTTTCAGGTAATCTTCATGAGAGCAGGCTACATATTGATCCTGATCCTTTTCCACCGGAATTACTATCCACCACCTGTCGGTAAGGCTGCTCTTTACAAATATCAGATCATCCACAAGGTCAGTAACCCTTACATGGTATTTTATAAATCGTCCCGAATTAGTGATATTCAGAGCGGGTGTTTCATATTGCTTCTGAGAAAAGCCTTCGAGGAAAAACCAGATTATCTGGGCTGCAAGGCCCGATGTCTGGGAACGTAAATCAAATTCCGGATTAACATCAAACAGTCCGAATACTTTTAACTTATCTGAAATACCGGCATATCTTGAAAGCAGACATATCTCCTCCCCATAGAACCCGTTTGGAGAGGGACTCATTGTTCCGGGGGCGTCTGACTGCCTTACAGCTGAAATGTCGAAGATGGCTGCATCAGAATCCCTGAATAATGGTTCCGTCAGATAAATTGCCTGCCGCACATCGCCAATTCTTATCAGCTCAGACCGGCGTTTAAGAAAACGATTTATAACCTGCTGATCGTTGAGGTAGGTCTGGAAACCAATATTTATATAATGATTAAAAGTACTCTTGTGATTGTTAATAATTGTATTGAGATAATTGAACGAATCAATCTCCTTCCTTTCATTATTGAAGTCAATCCGTGCATCAACAGCCGTTAATGTATACCTGATTTTTTGCCGCGACAGGGCTTTATCGATTGATGGCACGAGCGCACTGCTGCCACCAATAAGTACAGGGAAGATATTTTCGGTGAAAAGAAGTGTGAGTACATCGGTAAGACCTGCAATTGTGTCGTTAAATGTTACCCCCTGCTTCATGTTGCCGAGATCGATTATTTTAGGTTTCCCGGGGATCCTGGCAAGCCTGTAAAGCTCACTTCTTATTGCATCGGGGCCTTTCATTGAGCCTGCATTCGGCGAGTTACGGCCCTCCGGCACTCCGAAAACAGCAATCCTGAATTTACTTAAATCCTTTATAGGGCTGCTTTCTGTATGAATTGCAATGTTATGAGGGTAACCCGCCTGTGCGTTGAGGGGCTCAAAAACCGGTGCCTCAATACTTACCGGGTTGAAGTAATCATTCAGGTCTACCATTTGTGTCAGGAACTCTTTTTGGTTTTATCACTGTTTTCAATAATCCTGATACAATCTTCTTTTGTCAGTTTCTCCGCTTCAGTTCCTTTTGGGAGCCTGTAGTTTACCTTTTCCTTAACAAGATAAGGACCATATCTTCCATTAAGAAGTTTGATGTCGTCAAAGTCCTTTAATACTTTTTTACTGTCGCTGTCATTCTTTTCCAGAATTACTTCAACTGCCCTGTCGAAGGTAACTTCATAGGGGTCGTCAACCCCCTTTTTCAATGAATAAAACTTGCTATTATGTCTGATATATGGACCGAATTTGCCAATGCCTATAACCATTTCTGCACCATCATATTCGCCTAATGAACGCGGCAGACGGAAAAGATTCAGGGCTTCTTCCATGGTGATTGTTTCGAGGAGCTGACTCTTTGAAAGACTTGCGAATTTTGGTTTTTCATCGTTTCCGGCTTCTCCTATCTGGGCAACAGGTCCGAATCTTCCCATTCTCACGGTAACCGGTTCTCCTGTTTGGGGATGATTGCCAAGTAATCTGATGCCAGTCTTTCGCTCCTTCTTCTCCAGTGTATTGGTCACAGTTTTATGGAATGGGGAATAAAATTTACCTATCATTTTTGTCCACTGAAGATTACCAAGGGCTATCTCATCAAACTGTTCTTCAATTTCTGCAGTGAAGTGATAATCAATTATTTCGGAGAAGTTTTCCATGAGGAAATCATTAACAATCATTCCTATATCCTGGGGAAAAAGTTTTGATTTCTCTTTTCCGGCAACCTCTGTTTTCTCCGTCGATGCAATCTTCCCTTTTAATAAGGAGATGACAATGATCTGCCGTTTTTCACCGGGCCTGTCTTCACGTGCCACATAACCTCTGTTCTGAATAGTAGATATTGTGGGCGCATATGTCGATGGTCTTCCTATTCCGAGCTCCTCAAGCTTTTTTACCAGACTTGCTTCTGTATACCTCGGAGGAGGTGTCGTATATTTCTGGGTAGCAGTAATGTTCTCATATTTTAATGGCATGCCTTTGATAACCGGGGGAATAACATACCTCTCCTCCTCGTTATTCTCCTGGTCGCTTGATTCTGCATAGACCCTGAGAAACCCATCAAATTTGATGACTTCACCTGTTGCCTGGAAAGTAACAGGTGAGTTGTTCATATCAATTGAAATAGAGGTCTTTTCTATTTCGGCGTCGGCCATCTGCGAGGCAACGGTCCTCTTCCAGATCAGTTCGTATAATTTTTTTTCATTTGCACTTCCCGTCGTTACAGGCTGATCGAGATATGCAGGACGAATAGCCTCATGTGCTTCCTGCGCTCCCTTTGATTTTGTTTTAAACTGCCTGGTTTTTGAATATTTTTCTCCATACTCTGAAATAATCATCTCACGCGACTTAGTGAGTGCCAGTCCTGAAAGATTAGTCGAATCTGTTCTCATGTATGTTATTCTTCCGGCTTCGTAAAGCTTCTGTGCCACAGCCATGGTCTGTGCAACAGAAAAACCAAGTTTCCGGTAAGCCTCCTGCTGTAGGGTTGATGTGGTAAACGGAGGAGCCGGCGAACGTGTTCCGGGTTTAATACTTATACTTCCTATTGAATAGCTTGAATCGTTGCATAATTCGAGGAATTTCAAGGCATCTTTCTCCAGAGGAAACCTTTTTGAAGCCTCCGCTTTTAGGATGGCATTCTCTCCCTTTGCAGAATCTATCCTGAAAATTGCAGTTACTCTGAATGCTGATTCAGTTTCGAATGAGATAATTTCCCTTTCCCGTTCAACAAGCAAGCGGACAGCCACCGACTGAACTCTTCCTGCAGAGAGAGATGGCTGTACCTTTTTCCAGAGAACAGGAGATATTTCAAAACCTACTAGCCTGTCAAGAATACGGCGGGCTTGCTGCGAATTTACAAGATTCATGTCAACCTGTCTTGGATTCTCAATCGCGTTGGAAATAGCTTCTTTGGTGATTTCATGAAATACAATTCGCCGGGTTGTAGCAAGATCAAGATTCAATACGCTGGCCAGATGCCAGGCAATAGCTTCCCCTTCACGGTCCTCGTCAGATGCGATCCACACAATCTTTGAGCCGGAGGCCGCTTTTCTTAATTCACCTACAACTTTTGCCTTTTCCTTAGGAACTTCATAATCGGGAGTGAAATTATTTTCAACATCTATTCCCAGATTCTTTTTTGCAAGGTCCCTGATGTGCCCGAAACTTGAGACAACACGGAAATCCTTTCCCAGAAATTTCTCTATAGTTTTAGCTTTGGCAGGAGACTCAACAATAACTAGATTTTCGATCATCAGCAGAAAGATTTGTTCTTTTATCAGACGGCAAAGTAAATCAATTAGGTACCAAACTTCAAAATAAACCGTTAAGATTCTTTATTATTTACTAATTTTGGACCAAACATCTTAGTTAAATGAAAGGCAATACTAACAACAAAAAATACCTTATCTGGTTCTGGTCCTTATTTATTTTCCCCTTTGCACTTGTAATTCTTTTATTCTTTCTGATATCTAAGGAAAAGCTTGGACCAATGCCTTCGTTCCGCGATCTGGAAAACCCTGAATATTACCTGGCAACCGAAGTTCTTTCAGAGGATGGTGTCCTGATGGGAAAGATAAGTATTGAAAATCTTACGTGGACTGAATACGAAGAGTTATCGCCGTATCTTGTTGAGGCTCTTATTGCTACAGAGGATATCAGGTATAAACGACATTCAGGGATTGATATCCGTGGTCTTGGAAGGGCTGCAGTGCTCACAATTCTCCTGGATCAGAATACAGGAGGTGGTAGTACGATTACGCAGCAGCTGGCAAAACAGCTTTACCCCAGGGATACTACCAGAAGTTCTGCACTAGTAAGAAAAATTAAACTCGGTGTTTCCAAATTCAAGGAATGGCAAACGGCTGTCAAACTTGAACGCAGTTATACCAAAGATGAGATAATTGCAATGTACCTGAATAAATTCGATTACAGTTACAATGCAATCGGTATCAGAACTGCTGCAAAAGTATATTTCAATACAACACCCGACTCACTGAATCTTGAACAATCTGCGGTACTCATAGGAATGCTTAAGGCCTCAACACGATATAATCCGGTGCGAAACCCCGAGCGGATGCTTCAGAGAAGGAATGTTGTAATTTCCCAGATGGCTAAATACGGATACATCACTCCTGAGATGGCTGACTCGGTTAAAAAGTTGCCCATTGTTGTAAATCTTAATATTGAAGATCATAATACCGGACTTGCCGCATATCTCAGACAATATCTTACATTGATAATGAGACGACCGGAACCCGATCCTAAAAAATACCAGAACAAATCGTCATATACAGATGCATTATGGGAGTGGGAGAATAACCCTCTGTATGGCTGGTGTAACAAAAATAAGAAACCCGATGGTTCTTTCTATGATGTATTTAAAGATGGATTAAAGATCTATACAACCATTAATTCGAAGATGCAGAAATATGCTGAAGAGGCTCTGTCAGAACATCTTTCAACAGAAGTTCAGCCAGATTTTTATAAACGTGCAAAAGGTTTCAAAAATCCACCCTATTCTGATGATCTTAATAAAAAAGAGGTTGAGAATTTACTTTTATACTCACTTCAGCATACCGACAGATACTATATAATGAGGGCACGCGGATATTCAGAGGATAGTATAATGCTGGCTTTCAATACACCTGTGAAAATGAAAGTCTTCTCATGGAAAGGAGACAGAGACACGATTATGACTCCACTCGATTCTATCAGGTATTATAAATATTTTGTAAGGTCGGCATTCATGGTTGAGGATCCACACACAGGATATGTAAGGGCATATGTTGGAGGACCCGATTTCAGGTATTTTAAATATGATGCAATTACACAACAGAGGAAACAGGTAGGAAGTACAATCAAGCCATTTCTTTACACCGTTGCTATGCAAAACGGTTATTCCCCGTGTATGGAGGCACCAAATATTCCAAGTTCTTTCGATGTAGGAGATTCAATTCCCTGGACACCAAGAAGTTCCGGACCAAAGGCATATCATGGCAAAATGGTCACATTGGCATGGGGACTTGCCCAGTCTGAAAACTTTATTTCCGCTTATCTGATGCAAAAATTCAGACCATCTGCTGTGACAGACCTGATGAAAAAGATGGGTGTAAGAAGCTTTATCGATCCGGTTCCCTCAATATTTTTAGGAACCTCCGACATCAAGCTTGAGGAGATGGTGGGAGCCTATTGTACATATGCAAATAAGGGGGTCTATACCCGACCAATGTATGTTACCCGCATAGAGGATAAAAACGGGAATACTATTTCAGCTTTCACACGTAAGATTGAGGAGGTGTTGAATGAGGAACAGGCATACCTGATGCTTAATTTATTACAGGGAGTGGTGAGAACCGGCTCCGGGAACAGACTGAGAAGAGAACCATATAATCTGATGAACCAGATAGGGGGAAAAACCGGAACTACACAGAACAACTCAAACGGTTGGTTTATGGGAGTAACTCCCAGTCTCGTAGGTGGAGTATGGAGTGGTTGGGAAGATCAGTCAATACATTTCGAAACCCTGGCTGAAGGTCAGGGTGCTAACATGGCTCTGCCCATATTCGGGATCTTTCTGAAGAAGGTTTATGCCGATCCGGAGTTTGGAATAATGGAAGCTGATGAATTTGAGCGTCCCGGAAATTTCTCGATAGAACTCGATTGTGAAAAGGCAAAACGCAATTCTTCACGGGGAGAAAGTACAAGGAGAATACGATACTAAATAACTAGGAGCAAAGCTAAGCGAAGTTTTAAAACTTCGCTTTTGGTATATTGCAGTCTGAAGACTGCATTTTAGTTGCGACGAAGTCGGAGACTTCGCCGATCAAAGGCACGGGTTGCAGCTAAGCGAAGTTTTAAAACTTCGCTTTTAGTATATTGCAGTCTGAAGACTGCATTTTAGTTACTACGAAGTTAGAAACTTCGCCGATCATAAATCGTAAGCCTTAGCTAAAAAGCGACCTTACCAGATTTTCTATCTTCCCGACCTGAATAACCTCAATATTCAACCCTTTTATACTCAGGTTCCTGTGGTATTTCGAGATGTATATTTTTGTGAAGCCCATCTTCGACGCTTCACGGATACGCTGTTCAACTCTCGATACCGGTCTTATCTCGCCTGATAATCCTGTTTCTCCTGAAAAGCAGATCTCGCGACCTATCGGGATATCAAGATTGGATGATAAAACGGAGCTTATAATAGCAAGATCAATAGCAGGATCGGTTACCTTGATTCCCCCGGCTAGATTGAGGAAAACATCTTTTATTCCGAGTCTGAAGCCTGCCCTTTTTTCGAGCACAGCCAACAACATGTTTAACCTTCTTATATCAAACCCGGTTGCACTTCTCTGAGGCGTGCCATAAACAGCACTGCTGACAAGAGCCTGCGTCTCGATCAGGAAGGGTCGCAGACCATCAACTGTGGCTGCTATCGAGATTCCGCTTAAAGCCTCTTCATGCTGATTTATAAACATTTCGGAGGGGTTGTCGACCTCTCTAAGTCCGGTTTCGACCATCTCAAATATTCCAATCTCCGATGTGGAACCAAACCGGTTTTTTACAGAGCGTAATATCCTGTATACAAAATTATTATCACCTTCAAAATAAAGTACAACATCTACAATATGTTCGAGGACCTTTGGCCCGGCAAGTGTCCCGTCTTTTGTAATATGCCCGATCAGAAATATTGGTATGCCTGTAATTTTTGAGTATTTCAGAAGCTGGGCTGCACATTCGCGTACCTGCGATACAGACCCGGCAGAAGACTCAAGCATTCCAGTGCTCATTGTCTGGATTGAATCAATTATAATTAATCCGGGTTTGATGTTTTCAGCATGTGTTAAGATGCTTTCCAGCTCTGTCTCGCTCAGGATATAACACTGAGGATTTGAGTTTTTCATTCTCTGTGCCCTGAGACTTATCTGTTCTTCACTCTCTTCGCCGGACACGTAAAGGATGTTTTTGCCTTTTAATGCAAGAGCAAGCTGAAGTGCAAGAGTTGATTTTCCAACACCGGGCTCTCCACCTAAAAGTATGAGAGAACCACCAACAATACCTCCGCCAAGGATCCTGTCGAGTTCTGAGATTCCAGTCTTTTGCCGGCCATGCTCATCCGCCTTTATATTGTCGAGGAGTTCAGGTTTTCTCTTTTCCTGATTCATTACGAAGGCTGAATCTTTAGATAAGGAAGGGGCGACAATCTCTTCATGATAAGTGTTCCACTCTTTACATGAAGGGCATCTTCCGATCCATTTTGCAGATTCAACACCACAATTCTGACAGACGAATATTGTTTTACTTTTTGCCATATTTAAATCCGCCCCCCAACCCCCCTGAAGGGGGCTAATTTGAGTATTAGATGTAAAATTAGTTACAATACATAATGATATGTCATTAGTAATCAATAAAATATAAAAGAAGGCATAATCTATATTTATTTATGGTTAAATATATGAAATATTTTCTGAAGGACACAATTTAACCCCCCTCCAGGGGGGCAGGGGGGCAAAAAAA
>JANNKF010000448.1:0-14034 GCA_031396165.1 Bacteroidales bacterium
ATTACGGAGACTCATGTGAGGCGGCTCGAAGAGATCATAATAGAGAAGCCCGAGTATTGGATCTGGAGCCATCGACGCTGGAAACATAAGAAACCTGTTGTAAATGCTTAAAACAGCTATTGTTATACTAAACTGGAATGGCCTTGGATTTCTTAAACAATTCCTGCAGAAAGTCATTGATTTTTCCTCCGGAAATGACACTATTATATATATAGCTGATAACGGTTCAACTGATGGGTCGGCAGAATGGGTTGAGGAAAATCATAAAGATGTAAAAATCATCAGGTTAAAAAAAAATCACGGGTTTGCAGGGGGGTACAATCTGGCTCTTGCAAAAATAAAAGCGGAGTATTTCATTCTTCTGAATTCTGATATCGAAGTTACTGAGGGATGGCTTAATCCACTTGTAAGTTACATGGACAAAAACCCGGAAGTTGCAGCTTGTCAGCCTAAAATACTCTCATTCAGTAAAAGAGATCACTTTGAGTATGCCGGAGCGGCTGGTGGCTATATAGATAAATATGGCTATCCGTTTTGCCGTGGCAGAGTCTTTGATGTAACAGAAAAAGACTTTGGACAATATGATACTATCGCCGACGTATTCTGGGCAAGTGGAGCCTGCATGATTGTAAGGGCGCACGCCTGGAAAAAATGCGGGGAACTGGATGCTGCATTTTTTGCCCACATGGAGGAGATTGATCTATGCTGGAGATTTCACAAAGCAGGCTACAGGGTCTGCTGTACTCCTGAATCGGTTGTATATCATGTTGGTGGTGGTACCCTGCCATATAACTCGAAACTGAAAACTTTCCTTAATTTCAGAAACAGCCTGTTTCTTCTCTTTAAAAACCTGTCAGATAGCGAGTTGGAAAATATTATGTTCAGACGTAAGCTCCTCGATGGTTTGGCTGCTGTTTTTTTCCTGATTAAAGGAAAGCCCTCTGGTTTCAAGGCTGTTTTGAAAGCCCATAGGGATTTTTATAAATGCGACAGTATCCTTGTCGATAAAAGAGAGATTGTCAGGAAACTTGAAAAAGAGAACAATCACATTCCTATTTTGAACAAGAGTATCGTTTTTGAGTTTTATGTTAAAAGAAACAGGACCTACAAGAGCATAATCGGGACAATTAATTTAAAATGAGAAAAATACAAATGCTAATCTTCTTCTCCATCGTACTTGTACTTTACTCACTTGTAAACATCTACATCTTCTTTAAAGGTTATGGTGCCATTGCGGCACTTCATAATAACAGGCTTCTCTATTCACTTGTATTCTTTTTCCTGGCTGCCATTTTTATTGCAGCAAAATTCCTTGAAGCAAGACACTCATCAGTAATTACAGATGCGCTGAATATAATGGGGGGGTTCTGGCTTGCCTTCATGCTGTATGGTTTTTTATTCTTCCTTTTATCTGATATTATCCTTCTGATCCTAAGAATTCCTCATTTGATAAGTACTGAAAATATCATAATATACCGTAAGTGGGTTTTCATCTTAACAGTTTCATTATCTGCAATTTTAATTCTCGGAGGATTCATAAATGCAATCATTCCGGTAGTAAAAGAGTATAACATAACCATAAACAAAGCTGCCGGTGATGTCAAAACATTGCGGATTGCTGCTGTTTCAGATATACATCTTGGCAGTATCATAAGGAAAAGAAGCATTCAAAAGCTCTCAGTTATTCTTAGGAAATTAAAACCTGATTTAGTATTACTCCTTGGTGATATTGTAGATGGTGAAATAGGACCTGTTCTGAGGGGCGATCTATTACAATACTTCCATGGTCCTGATTCTCAGGATGGTCTATTTGCAATAACCGGAAATCACGAATTCATAGGCGGTGGCAGCAAAACAATACCATATATTGAAAGCAAGGGGATAAGAGTATTAAAAGATGAAATGGTAATTCTTGAAGGCGGAATACAGTTAATCGGCAGGATCGACAGGGATTCATTCCGCTTTTACGGAAAGGAACGGTTACCTCTCAATCAGCTTATGAAACAAGCAGATACAACCAAACCGATTATATTGCTCGATCATCAGCCCTTTCATCTTGGAGAATCTGCAAAATCAGGTGTGGATCTTCAGCTCTCCGGACACACCCATAACGGACAGATGTGGCCTCTTAACTATGTTACCGCGAAGATCTATGAATTAAGTTACGGCTACTTGAAGAAAGGAAATTCACACTTCATCGTATCGTCGGGATATGGGCTATGGGGCCCCAGGGTAAGATCGGGCAGCAGATCTGAAGTACTTCTGATCAATATTACATTTAATGGTGTTGAGCATCAGTAAAATAGTACCTAAAGCAATTCGAATATCTTCTCCAGACCCATCCCCCTTGACCCCTTAATGAGAATAGTCATGCTCCTAACAGGCTCATTTTTAAGGTATTCCAATAGTCCACTTTTATCATAGAACGATCTTAACCCCGATTTGGATGATACTCTCTGAAACACTGGTCCGACAAGAATAGATTTATTCAGGTTATGAGACAGAAGTTCTTCCAAAATTTTCATATGCTCCTCATCACTCTTTTCTCCCAGTTCAAGCATATCTCCGATTATCGCCATTTTATTATCAGCCTCCAGTTCGCCAAATGACTTTAGTGACAGATGCATGCTCGTAGGATTTGCGTTGTAGGCATCGCATATAAGCGTATTGGTTTTTGTTTTCTTAATCTGTGAACGGTTATTTGCAGGCTGGTAATTTTCAACAGCGGCAACTATGTCTGCCATCTCCACTTCAAAGAAGAGTCCAGTGGCTATTGCTGCTTTCAGATTCTCTATGTTATAGCTGCCAAATAGATTGGTCTTTATTTCATAAGAATGGTGCTGATATGTAGCGTTAACCGAAATATTCAAAGTAGAAGGGATCTGTTCAACCAGAAGTTCAATTCCGGTAGGATCGGAATAAGGGACAGCCCTGTTAATGTTTTTAAATATTTTTTCAGTTAAGAGAGGGTTTTTATCATTATAAATTGCAATGCCGTTTACTTTACGGAGGTATTCATATAATTCTGTTTTTGCCTTTACCACTCCGTCGAACGAGCCAAAGCCTTCCAGATGGGCGGTGCCTATGTTTGTTATTATTCCATAATCAGGTCTGGCGATGAGGCATAACGATCTGATCTCACCAATATGATTGGCACCCAACTCAATTATCATCATCCGGGTACCTTCTGGAGCTGAAAGAATGGTGAGGGGTACCCCGATATGGTTATTAAGATTCCCTTTAGTGCAGTGAACCTTAATTTTTTTTGACAGAATTGCAGCGAGTAGCTCCTTTGTGGTAGTTTTACCGTTTGTACCTGTAATAGCCAGAACCGGAACATTCATCTGCTTTCTGTGATGAGTAGCCAGAGCCTGCAGCTCGTTCAGGCAATCATCAACCAGAATTGTCTTTTCCGTTTCGAATAGAGGGTCATCTACAACAGCACACAAAGCTCCCTTTTCAAGTGCCTCAGCTGCAAATTTATTCCCATTGTAGTTTTCACCCCAAAGGGCAAAAAACAACTGTCCCTTTACAACTGAACGTGAATCAGTTGCTATGCCTGTCGACTCTTTAAAGAGTTCATAAAGTTGGTCTGTCTTCATATTGCTAAAAAAATGCCTCATTATTCAACATAATGAGGCTGGTATTTTGATAGAACTTATTTCTTAGAATCCAGAGGGACTTCCTACCCTGATCATGGCGCACCTGAAACCTATATCATCACGTGACTCTTCCTGATCGAGGAATCTCCTGGTTGCAGGGTTGAGCCAATATGCTCTGTCTTTCCATGATCCGCCTTTAAATACTCTTGCATTATCATTAAGCAGGGATACAAAATCAGGGTTGCCTGAAGTGTTATCCTGGGCATACATCCTGAGTGAACCTTTTTTGCCATCTTCAGTGGTCCAGTCACCACCACCCTGAATGGCAGACTGAAGGTCACCATCCCTGTAGTTCCTGTAATCGCCCTTCTGATAATTATATCTGTTGGCAACATCGGCATCTTTAACTGTATCAACATACAGACGTCCGAGTTTATCTTTGCCTACAACTGTTCCGTTAGCATCTCTCCTTACATCGGTATAAACGTTTCCTCTGAAAGGGTTGAAACCATCCACATCCTCTGATGTAAGCGGACGATAAACATCCTGAACCCACTCACTGACGTTTCCTGCCATACAGTAAAGTCCGTAATCGTTCGGCCAGTATGATTTGACATCAACGGTTATGCTTCCATTATCATTCAGACTACCGGCTACGCCCATAAGGTCGCCCCTGCCACGTACAAAGTTGGCCATCATAACACCACGTTCCTTTGTACCGGAGTTTCTTACGTTGTGTCCGTCCCATGGATAAATCCTTCTTTCGTATACTCTTTCCTCAAAAGTATTTCCCCTGAGAGCATATGCTGCAAATTCCCATTCGGCTTCTGTAGGCAGCCTGTAACTGGGAAGAAGAATACCATCTTCAAAGTTGGTTCTGCGTTCAGTCTGATTTGGATTGAGACTCTCGCGAAGTTGATTTACAACACCTTCATATAAGCCAGAAAGATACGCCTCTGTGTTAAAGTTTTTGTCATTTAACTGATTGGGATCAGGATTCAGTTCACCTTCATCAATAAGTAACTGCTCATTAACCCTGTCAGTTCTCCACAGACAGAAGTCATTCGCTTTGAGCCAGCTGACACCGACTACAGGATAATTATTATATGACGGGTGCCTGAAATAATACTGAACATATGGATCGTTGAAACCCATTGGACTTCTCCATACCAGGGTATCGGGTAAAGCACGCCTGAAAACTTCAGGATAATCCTTATATACCCTCCGCAGCCAGAATAAATACTCGCGGTAGTCAATATTCTTAACCTCTGTTTCATCCATATAAAAAGATGAAACTGTAACTGTTCTTGGCTTATTGTTCCAGTCGAACATAACGTCCTGCTGAACCTGGCCCATTGTAAAACGGCCACCTTCAATAAGTATGAGACCAGGACCTGTTTTCTGATCTGCCCCGAGTGCAACCTCAAATCCGCCATTGTCAGGATTATTATACTCCCAGCCAGTAGAAGAGGATACATTCTCATTACCGCCACCTTTTTTCTTAAATATACAAGAGGTAAAAAGCAGTACAGAAATTAAAACAATTGATAAGGTTCTGAATTTATACATAACTCCTTTAGTTTTATGGCTTTTAAGAATACTCAAATATAGTATTTTTTACTAAAACATTTTTTTTGATGTTCAAATATAACTACAATTTAGGAAAATTTATTGTTTTAATTATTTTTCTTTTATCAACATTATTTAAACTAAATGCCAATCCTGTCTGGTGAAGAAGTGAAAATGGCATCATATTATTTCCTGAAGCTAAATTAAAGCGATAATTGTAATAGATGGTCAATTTACCAGCACTTACGGAAAACCCGGTCTGCATATTAAGATTTTTTTCTGCATCCCCAATTAATAACGAATTAACTGCTAAATAATTGCTTTCGAATACTGCACCGGCACCACCTGAAAGATATCCTCCCTGTGTCGCAACATATCCTAATGGCCTTAATTTAAGATTATTAGCCTCATTAATCGTTAAATCGCCAGCGACATGCAAAAGCACTTTTCTTTTAAGCTTTTCATCAGCGTTTCTGTTTTCAGACAGATCAGGTTCTGCAAGGTGATTAATCGAAAATCCGCCGGAAATTTTTCCTGTGATAAAAAGAAATCCAGCACTGAGGTCAAAAACCGATCTGCCCTTATCTGACAAAATATCGGATGTCGGCAATACCACACCACCAAGAGGATCGATTTGATCTGGTAAGACAGCTCCGGAAAAACTAAACCCACGGTGATAAACAGATGCAGAGAGTCCCGCATTTATAAAAAGATTCTTGCCTGCCTGCAGAAAATAAGCATACGACAAACCGGCCTTAAGATCGGTTATGATGCCACCCAGATAATCATCTGCAATATAAAAACCGACACCTCCATGCAGAGCAGGGACAAAAGAATCGTATGAAAAATAAACAGAATGAAGGTTATAATTGTTTCCAGGGTAGTAGTTTAGATATGAAAGTCTGATAACTCCTTCGCCTTCACTACCTGATAATGCCGGATTGTTCATCATAGTATGCTGATAACCAGGTACAGGTTCACTATCCTGACCATTACAGTAAAGGGTATAAAACAGTAAAAAGAGTAAAATGTGTAAAAGTCTCATCAACAACCCATGATAAACTGCAATATCAACGTAATGAAATCGTTATTATTATCGTTTCGTTCAGTATGCAAAAAAACAAAATAAGTTAGCAAAGAAAAAGCACATTCCTATCTTTGTCAGATATAATGAAAAGAATATTTGCAATATCGACTTTTTTTCTGCTTGGTTTAGCGATAAATCTTACTGGCCAGGTTCCTGTTCAGAAATATGCCGTTTCATCAGCGCTGGCATCAGGAATATGGTTCAGAATTGCGGTTCCGTCTGACGGAATCTACAGAATTGATTATTCCAGACTCGCTCAGTTAGGGCTGCTAAATCCATCGAATCCACAGATTTTTTGTAACAATTACGGACAATTATCGTATTATAATAATAACCTGGCTCCTGATGATCTGGAAGAGGTGCGGGTGCAAATTTCTACCGGAACTGACGGTGTTTTCAATGAAGGAGATTATCTTCTCTTCTTCGGAAAAGGTTCTCACCGCTGGAAATATGATGAATCTTTGAAGAAATATGATTTTCTGAGGCATAATTATTCTGATACAGCCTTTTATTTCTTAACATCATCCTCAATCCCAGGGAAAAGGATTACTGCCTCAGGCGTGCCAGGGCAACCTGAATCTTACTCTTCATCGCAATCTGATTTATTGTACATTCATGAAAAAGAGACTGAAAATCTTATAAAATCAGGAAGAGAATGGTTTCAGGGGATCTCCAGTATCGATATAAATCCGGAATTTACTGATTTCATAACTTCAGAAAGCGTAAAATTCAAGATCAGAGTTGCTGCCAGAGCGGCTTCATCAACCATTTTCAGAATTTACGAAGGCCCTGCGATAAAAAAAAGTATACAGGTGCAGGGTATTAACCTTCAAAACTATACCGGGACGCAGGCACAAATAGTTGCAGATACCGGATCTTTTCTATCCTCCTCAGTTTCCCCTGTTTACCAGATAAGATATGTTGACAATAATGAAGCAGGAGCAAGAGGATACCTTGACTATATTCAGTTAATAGCAAGAAGATCCAATTCTTACTCTGGTAAACTGACTCAATTCTCCGATTCAAGATCTGTTTCTCCGGGAAGGATAACCGGTTTCTCTTTAAAAAGTCAGGTTAATAATGTAATTATCTGGGACATTTCAGATCCTGTTGCTCCAAAACAGGTGCAGTACACAAAGTCGGGAGATAACCTCACATTCAAAGCAGCAACCGACTCCCTTCGAACATATGTTGCTTTTGTAGTCTCCAATGCATTAACCCCTGCCATCAGGCCATCAGCGGTACCGAATCAAAATCTGCATGGGTCGGGGCCGGCCGACATGATAATATTAACACATCCTTTATTCAGGTCTCATGCTGAAGATCTTGCGGAAATCCACCTTTCAAACAGCGGATTAATTTCACAGATTGTAACACCCGAACAGGTCTATAATGAATTTTCAGGGGGAATACCTGATATTGCAGCGATCAGGAACTTTCTCCGGATGAAATATAAAAAGCAGTCAGGTACCAACCATCCACTTAAATACCTGTTGCTTTTTGGCGACGGTTCATACGAAAACAAAACGCCTCCTCCCGGAAACTCTAATTTCATCCCGACTTATCAGTCACAAAATTCAAATGTAATTGTATCATCATTTACATCTGACGACTTTTACGGTTTACTCGATGATGGTGAAGGAGAAGCAGACGGAACTGAGGATATTGGAATCGGGAGGCTTCCGGTATCTGATACAACCCAGTCTGGAATTATTTTATCAAAAATCAAAAAATACCTTGATCCCAAAAATGTAGGTAACTGGAAGAATATAATCTGCCTCACTGCAGATGATGAGGATGGCAATGCCCATATGTCTGATGCTGAGGGTCTTTCTGCAGTACTACGTGATAGTGTTCCGGTTTATAATGTTGAAAAGATCTATCTTGACGCATTCAAACAAACCAAATCGGTCAGCGGTCAAACATATCCCGAAGTCAATAAAGCAATAAGTGACAGAATAAATGCCGGATGTTTGATTTTTAATTATACCGGTCATGGAAGTGAAACAGGACTGGCACATGAGGGAGTGATAAAGACAGAGGATATCAATTCCTGGAAGAACGGGGGTAAATTGCCTCTGTTTATTACGGCAACATGTGAATTCAGCCGTTTTGATGACATTCTTCTTAATGTCACCACCAGGGACATTATGAGTATTCAGTCTGCAGGAGAGAAAGTCCTTCTTAACCCCGATGGAGGTGCTATTGCTCTCATGTCTACAACAAGAGTTGTATTCTCTGCACCAAATTTCTTTCTGAACAGAAATATTTTTAATTATGCCTTTAGTCTCGATGAATCAGGAAACCCACTCAGACTAGGGGATATCATCAGGATAGCAAAGAACAAATCAGGAACCGGTCCAAATAAGCGTAATTTTTCACTCCTTGGCGATCCTGCACTCAGACTGGAATATCCATGGCCAGGAAAAATAATCACCGACTCGGTAAACAGTATTTCGGTAAAGGAAAAAACAGATAGCCTGAAGGCACTAACTATGGTAACAGTTACCGGCCATATTGAGGACAGAAACGGAGAATTAATGAACTCTTTTAACGGAGTCATTTCCCCACTGGTATACGATAAAGAGAGCAAGATAAGGACACTCGCAAACGATGGCGGACAGACTCTTGAATTCAATCTGAGAAACAGCATCATTTTCAATGGAAATACAATGGCTGAGAATGGCAGATTTAAATTTACGTTTTTGGTGCCCCGCGACATAAATTACTCCTTTGGAACAGGTAAGATAAGTTATTATGCCTATGATAGTAAAGATGATATGAATGGAAATTTCAATAACATTATTGTCGGAGGATTCTCAGCTTCTGCCATAATTGATACTTCCGGACCTGTTATCAGACTATTTTTGAATGATACCCTCTTCAGAAACGGAGGAATTACTGATAATAGTCCCAGGTTACTTGCCCTGATTAACGACGAAGGTGGCATTAACACCTCAGGATCCGGTATTGGACACGATCTGACAGCATACATGGATAAGGATTCAAATCATTCCTTTGTACTCAACAATTATTACACAAATGATTTTGATAACTATTCAAGTGGGAGAATTTTATACACTCTTTCAGAATTAAGTAAGGGAAGCCATACAATCACCGTTAAAGCATGGGACAATTTTAATAATTCTTCGGAGCAATCGATTCAGTTCTTTGTTGAAACAGGTGACAAATTCATACTGAAAAACCTGATTAATTTTCCAAATCCCTTTTTCACTGAAACTCACATAACCGGTGAGCATAACAGACCAGATTCATTCCTTGATGTCACAATAAGCATTTATAGTCTTAATGGACGCTTAATAAAGGTGATCAAAACAAAAGTTCCGTCAACCGGCTATTCTCTGCCACCTGTTTCATGGGATGGCAATGATGACGGCGGAAGAAGGGTTGGAAAAGGTGTCTACCCATATACTGTATCTGTTACAGTAGCAGATGTCAAGAGTGAAACAGCCATGGCATCGGGCCGTCTGATCATTTTGTGACAGTTACACAATAATCATGGAGAAATATTGTTTTTATACTTGAACCATTTGTAGAATAGATAATAGTTATGAAAAAGAAGTTAGTTGTAGTATTAGTTTTATTCCTGTTAGTTGTGTCAGGGAACACATTGTTATACTCTCAGGAACTCAATGCAATTCAAACCGTCGTACCTTTCCTTACAATAGCACCTGATTCACGTGCCGGTGGGATGGGAGACGTTGGTGTGGCAACATCCCCTGATGTTTATAGCATGCACTGGAATCCGGCAAAATTTGCATTTATTGACGGGGAAGGCGGAGTCGGAGTGTCCTATTCACCCTGGTTAAGAAACCTTGTTCCTGATATCAATATAGCTTATCTTACAGGATATAAGAGACTTGATAGCAAACAGGTACTTAGCGGAAGCCTTATTTACTCATCTCTGGGCCTTGTTCCGCTTACGGATGAGTTCGGAAATCCTTTAAGGAATATTAATCCGAACGAATTTGCTCTTGATGCAGGTTACTCAAGGCTCTTTACCGATAATCTCTCCGGCGGTATAGCGTTCCGGTTTATCTACTCCAATCTTACCAGCGGATTTTCTGCCGGCGGAGAAGACACAAAACCAGGAATCTCAATTGCAGCAGATATTTCAGGGTATTATGAGAAAGATATTTCGATAATGAATAAGGACGGACATCTTGCCTTCGGTCTTAACTTTTCAAATATTGGATCTAAAATGAGTTATTCGGATGCCCAGACATCAGATTTTATTCCGATGAATATGCGTTTGGGTACATCAGCCACAGTTGAACTAGATCAATACAATAAAATTACAGCTTCAATTGATATAAATAAACTTCTTGTACCAACTTCACCTGAGTATGATACATCTGGAATAATTGCAGGCAAAGATCCGAATGTGAGTGTTCCGGTCGCAATATTTCAATCGTTTATTGATGCTCCAGGAGGATTTAAAGAAGAACTCCATGAGATTACTTACTCATATGGTTTGGAATACTGGTATAATAATCAATTCGCAATCAGAGGAGGCTACTTTCATGAAAATGAGACAAAAGGTAACCGCAAATATTTTACTGCCGGTGCTGGTTTCAGATTAAAAATATTTACAATCGATTTTTCCTATCTGATGCCCCTTACACAGAATCATCCGCTGGCACGTACTCTGAGGTTTTCCCTCGCATTCGATTTCAATGCTTTGAGAAATGCAGGCAGATCTAAGGGATGAATATCAGAATAGGTCAGGGAATTGATTTTCACAGACTCGAGAATGGCTTAAATCTATGGCTCGGAGGTGTCCCGATACCTTCATCGAAGGGATGTGTCGCTCACTCTGACGGAGATGTACTTCTTCACGCTATCTGCGACGCTTTGCTGGGAGCAGCAGGTTTACGGGACATCGGATTTTATTTTCCTGATTCGGATGAAGCATTTAAAGGCATCGACAGCAAAATATTACTTAAGAAAACCTTTGATCTTGTAAAAGAAAAAGGTTTCAGAATTATCAATGTCGACAGCACTGTATGCCTTGAGTCTCCAAAAATTTCTCCCTTTATTCTTCAGATGAAGAATTCAGTTTCTGTAATTCTCGAAACTGATCCCGAAAATATTGCAATAAAAGCAACAACAACTGAAAAACTTGGATTTACCGGAAGGGAAGAAGGAATAGTAGCAATTGCTGTAGTACTCCTTGACCGGTAATTGAGTTAAAAGTATGGCAAAAACCACCTTGGTTCTCGGAGCTAGTCCAAACCCTAACAGGTTTGCTTATCAGGCAGTCAGAAGTCTGCAGCGAAGGAACGTGCCGATTATAGCGATCGGGAGAAGGGATGCAGATCTGGGTAACCTGAAGATAAGGAAAGGTATGCCTGATGATGTTGGTGAGGTTCATACCGTTACATTATATATGAATGCAAAACACCAGAAAGAGTATTACGATTATATATTCTCGCTTAACCCAAAACGAATTATTTTTAATCCGGGAACTATTAATGCCGAACTTGCCGAGGCGGCAATGAAAAAGGGAATAGAAGTTGTTGAAAACTGTATGCTGGCAATGCTGAATAATGGGAAATTCTGAAGACAGCGACCGGCAGTGGGCTTCAGGTATTATATTCCTCATACTGTAACTCTCAAGCCATATTTCCTAAAGGTCTTTAATAACTCCTCTGATTAAGTCATCATCAGCAACATACGGAACGGTAACTTTTAGTCCGGGAGTTCTTTCCATCTCCCTGTTAATAGCAAACATCGCTTCCTCGTTCCTGGCCCAGCTCCTCCGTGCTATTCCATTGTTTACATCCCAGTGTAGCATCATATTGAGTTTCTGGCCGGCTTCGGAACTGCCATCAAGCACCATGCCAAAACCACCGTTTATTACTTCTCCCCAGCCAACACCTCCCCCATTGTGTAATGAAACCCAGGTGGCTCCGCGGAATGAATCACCAATAACATTCTGTACTGCCATATCAGCTGTGAATTTTGACCCATCATAAATATCGGAGGTCTCCCTGAAGGGTGAATCAGTTCCTGATACATCGTGATGATCACGACCAATTACAACCGGAGCTGAAATTGATCCGTCTGCAATGGCTTTGTTAAATTCCAGGGCTATTTCTATCCGGCCTTCAGCATCAGCATAAAGGATCCTTGCCTGAGATCCAACCACAAGCCTGTTTGCAGCAGCCTCTTTAATCCAATGGATATTATCGGCCATCTGTTGCTTTATCACATCCGGTGATTTTTCAATCAGTTTAGTTAACACATCAGTGGCAATACTGTCTGTTATTTTCAGATCGGCAGGATCATTTGAACAGCAGACCCATCTGAACGGACCAAACCCGTAATTGAAACACATTGGTCCCATAATATCCTGAATATAGGAATGATACCTTTGTTCTCCATCAGTTCTTAGCACATCCCCCCCTGCCCTCGAAGCTTCAAGAAGGAATGCATTACCATAATCGAAAAAATATGTTCCCCGGCTGGTATGCCTGTTAATTGCAGCAACCTGACGAATAAGAGACTCCCTTACTGCTTTTTTGAATTTCTCCGGATCTGCAGCCAATAACCTGTTTGATTCTTCAAGATTTAATCCGGCAGGATAATAGCCTCCTGACCATGGATTGTGAAGTGAAGTCTGATCCGATCCGAGATCAACATAAATATTTTCATCCGCAAATTTTTCCCACACATCAACAATATTCCCCTGAAATGCTATAGATACGACTTCACTTTTTTCCCTTGCATGCTGAACCCTGTTTATAAGCTTATTGAGGTCAGTAAAAACCTCATCTATCCAACCTTGCTTATAACGGATCTTTATTACTTTCGGGTTTATCTCGGCAACAACTGAAAGGATCCCGGCTATTGAAGCAGCTTTTGGCTGTGCACCTGACATCCCTCCAAGTCCTGATGAAAGAAACAACCTTCCACCTCTATCAATTGACTTTTTGTTTATTAATCTGCATGCATTAAGTAATGTTATAGTTGTACCATGAACAATCCCCTGGGGTCCGATATACATGTACGAACCTGCTGTCATCTGGCCATACTGTGAAACACCAAGTGCATTGAATTTCTCCCAGTGGTCCTGACTTGAGTAATTCGGTATTACCATCCCGTTTGTAACAACAACCCTGGGGGAAGTTCTGAAAGATGGAAAGAGTCCGAGCGGATGACCTGAATACATCACAAGGGTCTGTTCATCAGTCATTTCTGATAAGTATTTCATCGTCAGGAGATACTGGGCCCAGTTTTGAAAAACAGAGCCATTACCTCCATATGTTATCAGTTCATGGGGATGCTGGGCCACAGAATTATCCAGATTATTGGATATCATTAACATAATTGCAGCCGCGTACCGCGAACGATACGGAAACTCATCGAGATGCCGTGCTTTTATCTCATAATCGGGCCTGAATCTGTACATATA
Organism: Bacteroidales bacterium; assembly: GCA_031396165.1. Taxonomy (GTDB): domain Bacteria; phylum Bacteroidota; class Bacteroidia; order Bacteroidales; family VadinHA17; genus LD21. Next base: position 13,697 of record JANNKF010000448.1, read on the forward strand.
GATCCGGCCGTATGTCTTCAGTTCCTGTGCAAACTCAGTTGCAAGAATGCTGTGAAATTTTACAGGAAAATACCGTAAAGCGTTTTTCACGGCAAGTATTTTCTCAGAACCTGTCAGAAGATCCTTTCTTCCTGGAGCGTGGTTCATTTCTTCGTCATAGGATTTTGGAACCGGCAGTTCTTCAGGGATACCCTGTGAGATTGCGTTTCTAAATTCTGAAGTGGTCATTTTAGTTGAAATGAGATTGACGTAAAGTTAAATAAAAAAAAAGCTGACCCAAATGAGTCAGCTTCATGTATTTCGAAGGGAAACTATAAATGACCCTCTTTAATTATCTC
>JANNKF010000473.1:0-1738 GCA_031396165.1 Bacteroidales bacterium
GGTCAGCGTCGGGCCGGTCAGCACGAGATCGCCGGTCGCGGTGAAGAAGGTGGTGGCGTCGTTGTCGTCGAGACAGGCCTCGGCGTTGAGGCCGGCCGCCTTGATTTCGGTTTCCAGCAGCTGCTCGGTTTCCTCGACCACCAGCAGCTTGTCGCACATCGCCGCCAGCGAACGCATCTTTTCGGGAGGCCAGGGGTGGGAGAAGCCGAGCTTCAGCACCGGCGCATCGGGGAAGGCTTCCTTGACATGCATGTAGGCCGGGCCCGAGGCGACGAAACCGACGCTACGGTCGCTGCCCGCTTCGAGGATGTTGAGCGGCGAGGCGTCGCTCACCGCGCGCAGGGTTTCGTCGCGCTGGAACAGGCTGGGAATGCGCGCCTTGGCATGGGCCGGCACCATGACCCAGCGCTGCGGATTCTTGACGAAGCCGGCCGGCTCGTGGGTTTCGCGTTCGCCGACCGTGACCAGGCCCTTGACGTGGCAGATGCGCGTGGTCAGGCGCAGCAATACCGGGGTTTCATATTGTTCGGAGAGGCCGAAGGCGAACTTCGTCATCTCGTAGGCTTCCTGCGAGTCCGCCGGCTCCAGCACCGGGATGTGCGCGAAGCGGCCCCAGAAGCGCGAATCCTGCTCGTTCTGCGAGGAGGACATGCCGACGTCGTCGGCCACCGCGATCACCAGGCCGCCGTAGGCGCCGGTGATGGTCATGGTCATCAGGCAGTCGCTGGCGACGTTCATTCCGACATGCTTCATGGCGCAAAACGCCCGGGCGCCGGTCATCGAGGCGCCGAGCGCGACTTCCATCGAGACCTTTTCATTGACCGACCACTCGGCATACAGGTCGGGGTAACGCGCCACGGATTCGATGATCTCCGTGGCCGGCGTGCCGGGGTAGGCGGCGGCAACGCGCACGCCGGATTCCCAGACGGCGCGCGCCACGGCTTCGTTGCCGGAAAGTAGGAGCCGGCTGGCGGCGACAGGGGGTGCCAACTGAGGCATTACTGCGGCCATGATGTTCTCTCGGGCAAGGGAAAAAATTGACCTGCGCGGGGGCGCACCCTTGCGCAGGTCATCATCGAACGGATTGCAGGCGAATTATCCGGATTTGCGGGGCGTGCGTCCAGAGTGGCATGCCCGGGACTTCCTGAGCCTGTGTTTAACCAGCGGCGGGCGATAAGAAGTTGCAATGGCCTGCGCAAGAGACTCTATGCGCTGAAACAAGCCCCAGCTTATAATCCGACAAAATTAGTCAAGTAATATCCCTTGATCCTTTACAGAGAGAAGAAACATGATCAACGTCAATGGCCGTGAAATTGCAACCGACGCCGAAGGCTATCTGGCTTCGCTCGACGACTGGAGCGAGGACGTCGCGAAATGTCTCGCCGAGCGCGACCAACTGGCGCTGGCGGACGAGCACTGGCAGGTGGTGCGCTGGATCCGCGAGTACTACGCGGAGAACGGCACGGCACCGAATCTGCGCGTGATGTCCAAGCTGATCGGCGGCTCGCTCGGCGAACAGTTCGGCGACAAGAAATATCTTTTCGACCTGTTCCCCTACGGCCCTGCCAAGCAGGCGGCGCGCTACGCTGGGATGCCCAAACCCACCGGCTGCGTCTGAGCGCCGTTCCGCCGGCGCCGACTTTCCGGTCGCGCTCCCGCGCTCAACCCAGGGTGATGATCTCGATGTGACTGCGGTTCACGTCGATGAAGGGCGCAACCAGAACCTGCCGGCCCGCGA
>JANNKF010000048.1:0-3935 GCA_031396165.1 Bacteroidales bacterium
TCTTTACCAAGATCAAACAGCTTGAAAGTGACATAGTCCTTTGGGAGAACAATATCGGCTTCTTTGCAAAATCGAAAAATGCAGATACTATGATTAAAGAGGTTGAAGAAAAAATTGAAAGTGCAAAGAATCTTATTAAAACTCTTGAGGAAAAAGTCAAGATGATAGACCAGTCTGGTCTCGATGATTAATGAAATGAAATCAGTTAGTAATTTATAAAATCTCTTGCTTTGACAGACGTTAAATACGTATTCGTAACAGGAGGAGTAACCTCCTCATTGGGGAAAGGCATTATTTCTGCCTCTCTTGCCAAACTATTGCAGGCTAGGGGTTATTCTGTTACGATTCAGAAACTCGACCCTTATATTAATGTTGATCCGGGTACTCTGAATCCTTATGAACACGGGGAGTGTTATGTTACACTCGATGGTGCTGAAACAGATCTTGATCTGGGACACTACGAGAGGTTCCTTAATGTGCCTACCAGTCAGGCCAATAATGTTACAACCGGACGCATTTATCAGTCTGTTATTAATAAGGAGAGAAAAGGTGATTACCTTGGTAAAACTGTTCAGGTCATTCCTCATATTACTGATGAGATAAAGAGAAGAATTAAACTCGTAAGCTCAGGCAATAAATTTGATATTGTAATTACTGAAATAGGTGGTACAGTTGGTGATATTGAATCACTTCCATATATAGAGTCTGTTCGACAACTAAAATGGGAGCTTGGTTCACAGAATTGTCTTGTTATTCATTTAACACTGGTCCCATATCTCTCATCAACTGGCGAATCGAAGACCAAACCTACTCAACACTCTGTAAAAGAGCTCCTTGAAACCGGAATTCAGCCCGATCTGCTTGTTTTGAGAACTGAGAGACATCTGAATGAAGAAATTAAACGGAAAGTTGCCCTTTTCTGTAACGTTGAAGAGAATGCCGTTATTGAATCAGTTGACGTTTCAACAATTTATGAAGTTCCCATTAAAATGCTTGAACAGGGACTTGACAAAACTGTTCTCCGGAAACTGGCCCTTCCTGTTGCTCAGGAACCACCGCTTACCGAATGGAGGGAATTCCTTCACAAACTGAAAAATCCGAAGCATTCTATAAAAGTCGGCCTTGTCGGTAAATATGTTGAACTTCCTGATGCTTATAAATCAATTGCAGAATCGTTTATTCACAGCGGAGCCGTAAATGAGTGCAATATAAATGTTGAATATATTCATTCTGAAGATATTACCGAGGCAAATGTTGATGGAAAACTTGCCGGGCTCGATGGTATTCTGGTAGCTCCGGGATTCGGATCAAGGGGTATCGATGGGAAAGTATTTACCGCTAAGTATGCAAGAGTAAATAATATACCATTTTTTGGAATTTGCCTTGGTATGCAGTGTGCTGTTATAGAGTTTGCTCGTAATGTTTTAGGTTTTGAAGGTGCTCACTCCACTGAAATTAATCATAAATCCAAATACCCGGTTATCGATCTTATGGAAGAGCAGAAGAGCATTATCGACAAGGGTGGAACAATGAGACTAGGCGGATATAAATGCATCATAAGCAAGAACTCAAAGTCTTTTGATGCATATAAGAAGACAGAGATTGTCGAACGACACAGGCACAGGTATGAATTTAACGATAAATATTTTGACGATTTCAAGAATAATGGGATGATACCGGTGGGAATTAACCCTGAATCAAATCTGGTAGAGATAATTGAAATACCTGAACATAAGTGGTTTATAGGAGTTCAGTTTCATCCGGAATACAGCAGTACGGTTGAAAGCCCCCATCCGCTGTTCGTTAGTTTCGTTAAAGCCTGTATCGGATAGAGACGCAATATATTGCGTATATACAAACAAAGAAAAAAAAAGAAAGAATGGATAGAAATACAATAACAGGACTGGCTCTTATTTTCGTGATTTTCATTGGATTCAGTGTTTATAATAGCAGCAGGACTAACAAATTATACGAAAAAGCAGTTACTGAAGCAGAAGCAAGTTATAGGAAGGGAGAATTTGAAACTGCAAGGACAGCATATATAAATGCCCTTAATATCAGGCCAAATCAACCTGAAGTTTTAGCTAAACTAAATGAACTTAATCTTAAACTTGGAATAGTCCCTGCAAAGCAGAACGCTGACAGCGTATCTTCAACTCCTGAACAGGTTCAACCTGCGCCGGTTGTGGCGTCCTCCGCACCACTCGACATTAGCCAGCTGGGAGTATTCGCGGCCACTGCAACGGGTGAAAATGAATTCATTACACTCGAGAATAACAAAGTGGAGTTGAAAATCTCCCGCAAAGGTGGAAGGGTATATTCAGCCAGATTAAAAGATTATAAAACACATGATGCTCGTCCACTCATTTTATTTTCGGGCGACTCCACAGTATTTGGCTTTAACTTTTTCACTGCCGATAATAAAGCTGTTCAGACAAATAATTTGTTTTTCACCCCGGTATCCGACCAGAAGTCATTTGTAGTTGGGAGTTCTCCGCAGAGTGTTAGTCTGCGGTTGATGGCAGCAGACAATAAATATATTGAATATAAGTATACGCTTGCCCCCGATAAATATATGGTGGACTTTGACGTTACTTTTAAATCAATGGAGGGTATTATTGCTGCCAATCAGAATAGTCTCACATTCGACTGGAGAATGTATATGCCACAACAGGAAAAGGGACGAACTAATGAGGAAAATTATTCCAATATCAGTTTTAAATATTATCAGGACGATGTTACTGACTTAAAATCACGGCAATCAAAGGAAGTTGAAAAACTCGATATCACTACCAAACTAAGCTGGGTGGCATTTCAGGATCAGTTTTTTTCAACAGCAATAGTTACCAATGACTTTTTTCTGAATGGAGCAGTATCATCAACAAAGACATTAACTTCTGAAAAGTACATCAGGTATTACACCTCCGAACTTGGAGTGCCATTTAATCCGGCTGCATCAAATGCAATCAGCATGAAATTGTATTATGGCCCAAATAGCATTACAGTTCTTAAAAAAGAAGGACTTGAACTTGATAAACTCGTCTTTCTGGGTAAGAATATAATAGGTTGGATTAACCGGTTTGCAATCATTCCTATATTCAACTGGCTCGATAATTTCATAGGAAATTACGGTTTAATCATTCTGATACTAACTATAATTATCAAGATAGTTCTCTTTCCTCTTACATTAAAATCTTACCAGTCGACTGCAAAAATGCAGATCCTTAAGCCACAGGTAGAGGAATTAGGAAAAAAATTCCCAAAAAAGGAAGACGCAATGAAAAAACAGCAGGCCACTATGGATCTCTATAAGAGGGCAGGAGTGAATCCTATGGGTGGATGTCTGCCAATGCTTCTTCAGATGCCAATCCTGTTTGCTATGTTCAGGTTTTTCCCAGTATCAATAGAATTGAGACAGGAGCATTTCCTTTGGGCTACCGACCTTTCAACATATGATTCAATTCTACAACTCCCGTTCACAATTCCTATGTATGGAAGCCATGTTAGCTTGTTTACCCTGCTAATGACTGCATCTACACTTCTGACAATGAAAATGACAGGTTCAACTCCCGGCTCAGATCAGCCAGGTATGAAGCTGATGATGTATATGATGCCGGTAATGTTCATGCTTATCCTGAATCAGTTCTCTTCAGGTCTCACATACTATTATTTTCTGGCAAATATGATAACCTATGGTCAGAATATTATTTCGAAACGATTTATTAATGCCGATGCTGTACTGGCTACTCTTGAGGAGAACAGGAAGAAACCAATGAAAAAATCAAAATGGACGCAGCGTCTTGAAGCCGCTGCAAAACAAAGAGGCATTAACCCTCCCAAAAAATAGTAAAAATCAAAATTTTAATTTAAGAAGGCTCTCTCAAAAGACCATTTTAACCCTGCCTACCGGCAGGTAGGCAGGGTTAATGGATTTT
>JANNKF010000073.1:0-7710 GCA_031396165.1 Bacteroidales bacterium
GTCTGCTCAGATTTTTCTGATCAGCAACTACCTGTTGAATTATTAGTGAATCCATATTATTGTCATTACAAATGCTAATTTACAATTATATTTGACACTGGCAATGACAATTTCAAATTAAGTTTTGCAATCCTTACTGAACCAATTGACATTCGGCCCGACTGAAGAATGGGAAAGCAATACTGTTTGAATGGAAAAGTTGAAATGTTGAAGCGTTGAAATGTCCCTTCAACCCTTTTCAACTCTTCAACTCTTTTCAACTTTTTAAAAAAAAATAAGTGGTGATAGGTATAACCTTTTGGAGGTTGCGTACGTTAAACGGGAACTGAGGTGAAATTTTCCAAAGGGAAACGGGAGCACTAACACTAATCTATGGATAAAAAATACTGTCTGGTATTTATAATACTCATGTTATATTTCAGGCTTGAAGCTCAGCCAGTCGAGACAACATACCTGGCATCGGTTGCCAAAAACGGTTATTCAAACAATGAAATCTTTGGTCCGCTTAATATAGGATTCAACTTCACATTCTTCGGAAATGTGTACAGCCAGTTCTATATAAATTCAAACGGACAGCTTACTTTCGGAACAGGAAGTGATTATCCCGGCAATTCAATAATACCTGATGCAACTGTTCCCAATAATTTTATAGCCCCTTTCTGGGATGATCTGACAATTGACGGATCAGGGAACATCCTCTATACGACTATCGGGGGATCGCCAAACAGAAAACTTATTGTTCAGTTCAGAAACATGGGTTTTTATGGTGGTCCAGTCTATATGGGTACTTTCTATGTAATTCTATATGAAGGATCCGGCATAATTCAGGTTCAGTACAGAATACTCCCATTGGAATCCGTTGCCAGACCCCATGGCGAGAGTGCCACAATCGGGCTTGAAAACGCTGCCGGTACTGCTGGTTCATTATACAGTTTTAACAACCCCACAGCGATAACTACACGTCAGGCGATCTCTTTTACTCCGTCAGGAGGTAATTATACAATAAACCCGGGCGCAGTTTATGATGGTGTTTATCTTACCACAAACCTTACTCTTCCTGAACCGGGTATTACACCTCTTATCAGTCCTCCTAATGATGCTTCCATAGGAACAGCTCATACATTTGAATGGGCTGCCGCAACAAATGTCAGTTCCTATTCACTTAAGACCTCAACTAATCCAAGTTTAAGTGGTGCAACAAGTTATAATGCAGGTTCGCAGTTAAGCTATGATATAACAGGACTTACTATAGGAACAACTTATTACTGGAGTGTATTTGCCACTAACGCCACCGGTACAACCTGGGGCCAGGTAAAAAAGTTTACAGTCAGTCCCGCTCCTCCCCTTGTCTCTATTCGGCAAACCATTTATGTTGAACAGGCAACAGAAAAAACAATAAACCTTAATTACACCGGAGGCGATGCAGGCGCCAAGACAGCCATAATAACAGTGCTGCCAACACAGGGGCAGTTATTTCAGTATAATGCCGGAATAACGGGAGCGTTAATTTCAACAGTCCCTGCAACTGTGTCGAATGCCGGAAGAAATGTAATCTATTCAGCTACAGGATCCACCGGAAACGGGGCAGGAAATTTTAGCTATAAAATGAATGACGGTACCGGCGATTCGCCTGAAGCACTGATTACTGTAAATGTCAGTCCGCACGGTATTCCCAACCTGTTATATGTTGCAAAGAGCACTTTCATTGAAATGCAATTCGACCGTCCGATGGCAGACCCTGCAGGCAAACAGGGAGAATTTCTGGCAACAGTAAATGGATCTCCTGTACCAATAAGCGCACTAAGCCGGAAAACAAGAGACAGCCTTACTCTCATAGCCACCCTCAGTACCCCACTTTCGGGCAGCGAGACAGTACAAATAGCATATTCAGCAGGAACAGTGGCCTCAGAAGAAGGAGGATGGCTGGCAACATTTACAAATCAGGTGGTAACTCTCACAGCACAGACAATAACATTCAGCCAGATGCTGGAAAAAACATATGGCGACCCGGCATTCTCGCTCACTGCATCGGCGACGGGAGGTCCACTGACATATTCCAGCTCAAATCTCTTTATAGCAACTGCAACAGGAAGTCTTGTCACACTGCACGGAGCAGGGTCAGCAGATCTAACTGCACGTCAGGCCGGTAACGGGACCTATGCGCCGGCTAATTATACAAGGACTCTTACTGTGGCGAAGGCGGATCAAACAATAATATTCAATGCTTTGCCGGATAGGACTTATGGGGATAGTGACTTTTCATTATCAGGTGTTGCTGGTTCCGGGTTGCTGGTTGCTTACATTTCAGAGAATACGGAAGTTGCTACGGTGACTGGGAATACAGTGCATATTGTGGGTGTGGGAACCACCGTTATAACCGCCATGCATGGCGGTTCGACTAATTATAATGCGGCCCCGGATGTGCCACAGACTCTGACAGTTAATAAAGCAACTCTGACAGTTACTGCTGATGACAAAACTAAAATCTATGGCGATCCTATTCCTGCACTGACAATAAGATATTCAGGATTTATTTTAACCGATGATTTGGGGGATATCGATACACCGCCAGTGGTCGCGACCACGGGACTACAAAGTTCCGATGCGGGTTCGTACCCGATCACAATATCAGGGGGAAATGATAACAACTATACCTTTATATATATACCAGGCACATTAACTATTACGAAGATTCAGCAGACAATAGTTTTTATTCAGTCGCCGGATCGATTACTTGTGACTGATGAGTTCACTCTAGAGGCTTCATCGACATCAGGACTGCCGGTTCTTTTCGCTAGTATGTATAGCAACATTGCAACTGTATCGGGGAATATTCTTAAGGGAATTGCAAAAGGCACAGTTCAGATAAGGGCATATCACCAGGGTGATAATAATTACGACGCGGCGGAGGTCTTTGCGACAACGGAAGTTTATTCAACTCATAAAGAGGTGTTACATCTCTTCACCCCAAATAATGATGGCTTTAACGATTACTGGGAGCTGCCTGATCTGGTAATATGGGGTAAGTGCGATGTGAGAGTTTTCAGCAGGTCGGGGAAACTGATTTTTTCCGATCCGGACTATAACAACCAATGGGATGGGATGTCGGATGGATACCCGGTGCCGGAGGGAGCGTATTATTTCATTATTAAGACGGAGAATGCAGGGGAGGTGAAGGGAACACTCAATATTGTCAGGTAAGCGGTAATCAGTAATCGGTAATCAGTAATCGGTAATCAGTAATCAGTAATCAGTAATCAGTAAGCGGTAATCAGTAAATTGAAAAATGAGTTAATTAACGAATATCAGACACCGGGTACCAAACACCGAATACCGAACACCGATCACCGAATACCGAATACCGAATACGGGTTTGAAAAAAATTACACTTCAGAAAATGGCATATGTTAATAGCTTTAAAGAACTTGAGGTTTACAAATTGGCAAGAGCGGTATCGAAAGAGGTTTATATTATGACCAGGACCTTTCCTGCGGAGGAACGTTATTCTTTGACAGACCAGATAAGAAGATCCTCCAGATCTGTTGGTGCTCAGTTGGCTGAATCGTGGGGAAAACGAAAATATGAACTGCATTTTATTTCAAAATTAACTGATGCTGATTCGGAACAACTGGAAACACAACATTGGATTGAAATCGCAGAAGAATGTCAGTATATTAATGCTGAAAAATCACGGAATCTGATGCAAAAATGTGAGTCAATCGGAAAGATGCTTCAGTCAATGATTGATAAGTCTTCGATTTTTTGTAAAAAATAACACCGATTACCGAACACCGATTACCGATTACCGATTACCGATTACAAAAAGCTGAATAGAAATGAAAAAACTAAAAATTATTATACTCTTGATCATAACAGCAGCTACTGCTTTCAGTCAACAGTCTCCGTTAAGCGAGAACTACTTCATGGATAAATACTCCCTGGCGCCGTCGTACGCAGGGAATTACAATCCAAAGTACCTGGTTATGGGATACCGGAGTGACTGGTCGGGGATAGATGGTGGTCCGAAGACTCTAAGGGTATCGTATAATGACATATTCCCGTTTATGCAAAATGCAGGGTATGGAGGGAAGATAGTTTATGATAAGGCCGGGATATTCAGTCAGCTTTATGTATTGGGCTCGTATTCATATAACCTGCAGGTCAGCAGCGATAATTATGTAATGTTCGGGCTATCGATGGGTTTTTATAAGAACAGGCTCAACCTTCTGGATTTTTATAACGATCCGAAATACACAATAGATCCGTCACTGGTTAGTCAGGATATAAAGTCGAAGCTGAAGTTCATGAGCGATTTTTCAGCAGTCTGGACATATAAAGGAATGGAAGCGGGGTTCCTGTTTTCAAATATAAGTTTCGGCGATGCAAGTTATAAAGCTGTGGAACTGAAATATAATCCGCTTTCCAATTTTCAGCTGCATGCCACATACCTATATATTATAGATAAGGATTGGGATGTTTCTCCGATAGTGATCCTGAGAGGCGGAAAATATATTAAGAGTCAGTTTGAAATGGCGGGTCAGGTAAGATATCTTAAAAGGTTTTCAGGGAGCCTTGTGTTCCGCGATCCGGGGATCTTAGGATTTGGTATCGGTGCCAATATTGATAAAGGATTAAAGATTGCTTATAATTTTAATCTGGCGACTAATGTTGCATTGGGGGTGTTTAATAATCATGAGCTGTCGCTCGGGATCAATATATTTGAATATATTTCGAAGAGGGGTGTTTCGGTGTTAAAGGAGGATTTGCAATAGTTTTTTTATTCGGTTATGCCGGGTCAGAATAATATGTATTTATTATCTACTTTCTTTTAACACTAAAAGAAAGTAGCAAAGAAAAGGCGCCCAAAAAGAAAAATAAATGGCATACTCTTTTGTGGAAATCATGTAACAAGCCGAAGGGCCATTTATTCACACCTTTTTTGGGGTTGCCAACGCACGAGTCAACCGCATGTTTTTAGTTTCGGGGGGAGATTATCGCTTGGCCATTGTGCCGCTTAATGAGCAGGAACAGAAGCCCCCTATAGAGCTTGTCCCGCGGTAGCGGGAGGGTTTGGGGGTAAAAGCTGGGAGGGGTAAATCATGGATTGTTGTAGTTCCAACACTACGTTGTTTTATAAATTATCCATTGAGCAAGGAAGACATCATTTAACCTGAATTTTTGCCCGGTATAAAAAATGAATTCTTTGTCGGTGAGGCTTTTGACAGCCTGGCTTACGGAACTGGCAGCCCCCAGCTCATATCCTGCCAGAAATTCTTTTGAGGTCGGATTGTCGATACCATCATTAACAGCAATGGCTTTAAGGATCCTGAATTGTGTTGATGTAAGCAGATTCAAATAATTTGCATAAACAGGTTCATTTTCCTTTAAAACTTTAAGAAGAGTCTTCTCAACATCTGCAGTTTCGATTTTGTTGAAATCACTATACAGCCGGTTGCAAAAATATTGAACATAAAATGTGTGGAGAGCAGTAATCTGCTCTATTCTATCTAACACCGGACCAGAAACTATGACGGATCCCAACCTGAACTTCTCTGTGATGAACTTCCTGTAAGATTCCGGAGATATCGTGGAAATTTCCATCATTTCCGTAATATTATAGAAGGGTCTTGAGGGAGTGGAGAAGATTTCGGTGAGTATATGCTTTTTGCTTCCTGAAAAGATAAAGGAGACATTGTTTACAGTCTGCAGATGGCTTCTTAGCAAAGCTTCCACATTTTTTTCAGGATATGTGGTAACTTGCTGAAATTCGTCTATTGCAACTACTATTTTATTTTTCTGGTCTGAAAGATATCTGAAGATGGTCTCGATTGAGAGTTCAGCCTCATGCCCGTTTTTTATATCGAGCGAAAGAGCAGGTTCACCGGTAAGAGGATCAATGGAAAGTTTAAGTCTTAACGCGGATAGTTGTTTCAGCAGTTTTTTCATGACAGCTTCATTTTTTCCAATGGCAGAAAGAACGGCTTTGCCAAAAATCTCAGCAAAATCCCTGAGACAAGTTGTGGCCATTATATCAAGGTAAACAGTAGTGAATTCCTTTTTCCGATTAAGTTGATAAAACAGATGCCGGATTAGTCCGGTTTTACCCATACGCCGGGGTGAGAAAAGAGTCAGATGCCTTCCATTTCTGATTGTATTGAGCATTCTAAGTGTCTCCTCCTCCCTGTCGCAAAAATATTCAGGGGATAGATATCCGCTTATAATAAATGGATTTGTTTTCATATTATGTGTTACATAGTTTATGTAACGCAAGATATGGAATTATTTTGAATTATTAATTTTAATTGTTTATTCGGCTGCGCCTGGTCAGAATAATTTGTATCTATCTTGTTCTTTCTTTGTTTCCCGTTGAGTCCTCGTTCCTCAGACTAACGGGATTTCCGCTGTGCTACAACGTCCAAAGAAAGAACCAAAGAAAGGGCGCCCAAAAAGAAAAACAAATGGCTCACAAAACTATCATAATAGTGGAAAAAGCCTGGGGCCATTTGTTCACACCTTTTTGGGGGTTGCCGACCCACAACTAACTTCCCGGATACAGATCAGGAAGATGGTTTGATTTGCCATTAGCTGGCGAAGTTTTAAAATTTCACTTTTTGAATGTTGTAGTATGAAGACTATAAATTAGTTACGACGAAGTCGGAGACTTCGCCGAGTAGAAGGTACCCCCTTGTCCTTCAGACATTCCCCCTAAAAGGGGGACTAATTTCGTGAAGTAAGAAAGATTATTGTTAAGTGCATGGAAATAGTGAATAGTAACAACTTTTTATAAAAAGTGTGCCAGTTGGAAAAAACAAATATCTTTACGCTCACTAATGGGATTATTTATGAGACGTGCGGTTGTAATTACTTTGTTATTAGTGTGTTTTGTATCCGGAGCCCGGGGGCAATATAAGGTTACTCCCAATAAACCTTTTTCGACAATGAGATCCACGCCCGGATGGGTGACTAAACTTGAAATGACAGGAGGATTTGGTCTGAAGGGTCAGTCGTATGACTATTCAAAACATTTTTTTGGTTTAACTTCAGTAACCGGGTACCAGCTAAATGCGAATTTCTTTGCAGGAGCCGGAACGGGTCTCCTCTTTTATGATGCCGGTCTACTGGTACCGTTGTTCCTCGATTTCAGATATGCATTTTACAGCGGGCAGATCAGTCCGTACGTTTTTGGCGACGGAGGGTTGCTTCTTAATTTTTCTGATCTCAATACCACAAAACTGTTTATTAATCCAGGTTTAGGTGCCAGGTACACTATCAGCAAAAAAGTCGGGGTAAATGCCAGCATTGGGATCATCTCTCAGGTTGACGGGGTTAACAGGGCGTCGTTTTTGAATTTTAAGAGTGGTATTGTGTATGTGTTTTAAGATATCCGCTGGCGCGGGGCTGAGGTATTAGCTTTATTTTTCATTAGGCTGCGCTAATTCAAATTAATTTTTATTTTTTCTGTCCTTTCTTTTTACGCAAAAAGAAAGGACGAAAGAAAAGGCGCCGGAAAATCTAACTTTTGGTTGCCCCTACGCTCGCTACACGTGCCTAAAAGGCCCTACGGTTCAGCCAAAAGTTCGCACATTTTCCGGTTTGCCCTCGCGCGACTGAGAAGATAGATTATGCAACACCGAGGAGCCCCCTTGTCCTTCGGACATTCCCCCCAAGGGGGACTAAATTCAGGATGTAAGAAAAATTATCGTCCCCCCA
>JANNKF010000076.1:0-3211 GCA_031396165.1 Bacteroidales bacterium
CAAAAGTGAGGCTATGGCAAGAGAAAAACAGTTAAAGAACTGGAAAAATCGTGAAAGATTGGAGACATTGATTAAATCCAGTTCAGAGCATCCCGACTGAAAGTCGGGAGGGTCGGTCCCGCCTAAGTGGGATCAACCCCCACAACACAAAAACCGGTCGCGATAGCGGCCGTTTTTGTGTTGTAAGATCCACCAAATACGGCTCGCCGTAGCGAAGCGGAGGCAACTCTGCAAAAAGAGGTCAGGCGTCACTCTGACCTCATCAATCAAAACTAATACAAACTTAACTTAAGCATCACTTATTCAGCAAATCCGTTTTTATTTGCTGTCAGCCTTCTTATACCAGAGATACCATGTCTGGCTGTAATATTTATCAGCGTCATAACCGACAACTTTTCCATCTATAGTTGGCGGGACAGGAGCAATTAAATCACTTCCTGCTTTCCAGTTAACCGGAGTGAATAACTTTTCAGAGGCAGTAACCTGAAGAGCTGTTACCATCCTTATCAGTTCATCTGTATTCCTTCCTACACTTGATGGGTAAAAATAGATTGCCTGAATTACATCATCTGGATCTATTATAAATACTCCGCGAACCGCTCTTGTAGAATTTGATAGTGGATGTATCATTCCATACTGCTTGGATATAGCCAGATTTTCATCATCAACAAGAGGAAACTTTATTTTTACGTGTTCGTTATTCTTTATAGTCAATCCTTCCATAGATTTCTTCCACTGAACATGAGTTGCCAATGGATCTGTTGATACTACTACAACTTTTACACCCAACTTGTCCATCTCCTCCTGAAGCCGGGCAAGTTCAATTATCTCAGTAGTACATACCGGTGTAAAATCCTGTGGATGACTGAATAATAACTTCCACTTACGCCCATACTCAGCAGGGAAAGTAATGGATCCACTGGTAGATTCAGCAGTGAATGAGGGAGCAGTCTCTCCAATCAGAGGCATACGGAAGTTTCTTTCTTCCGTTACAGGTTCTGATGAAGTTTTGGAATTCTGTGACCAAAGTTGTGCCACTGTAATCATCAAGAGTACTAATAACAACATCTTTTTCATAATGGCTGAAATTAAATTTATTTTTATTTAGACTAATTAAACACATATATAAATATAATTGTTTTTAGATTATCGATTTATTTAATCAAAACCCGATATTATTTTACATCCTGGCAGATTCAACTAATATAAGGCTGATTTTCTATGACAGTTAACGCCTGCTCCTCTCAATCAGACTAAAATCTGTATACGATATTTTGCTTTTCTGACTTTGAATTCATAAATAAACCACTCGTAATTAACGACATTGACCAGTCTGACAGCCTTACTCAATATTGAAATATTGGATGAAAAGTTGTCGCCGGGTAAGTAAATTATTTATTGGAATTCGTTCAGGATATCTTCTAAGTAATCTGAAGAAGTTGAAATCTTAACTACCTATTTAATCTCTTTTTCTTTTATAACTACCGAAGCAAGGACTGAAATTATGAGAATAGAAATTATAATCACCAGAGAGAGAACAATATGTATCTCAAAATTGAAGTATGCAGCAAGCATCTTAAGCCCCACAAATGACAGGACAAAGGCAAGTCCAATTTTCAGAAAACGGAAATATCCCATAATCCCTGATAATGCAAAATAAAGTGATCTGAGCCCCATAATTGCGAAAATATTGGATGTATATACAATGAACCGGTCCTGACTGATGGCCAGAATAGCAGGTATGCTGTCGACTGCAAAAATGAGATCGGATGATTCAATTACCAGGAGGACAAGAAACAAGGGTGTCGCATACAGCTTGTGATTCTCCCTTATAAATAACCTGTTTCCGTGAATTGTTTCTGTTACGGGCAGAAACTTTCTGAAGAACCTTACAATTGCATTCTTCTCCGGGTCAACTGCAGTATCTTTGGAAAACAACATACTTATCCCCGAATAAACGAGAAATCCTCCGAAAATCAAAACAACCCAATGGAACCTGTTTATCAGGGCAACTCCGGCAAAAATAAAGATACCCCTCATAACCAGTGCACCTATAATTCCCCAAAACAGGATCTTATGCTGGTATTCGGCCTTAACAGCAAAATAAGTAAAGATCAGTATGAATACGAAAATATTGTCAACGCTAAGTGAATACTCAATTACATATCCGGTCAGAAATTCAAGGGCTTTGGTTTTTCCAAATTCAAAATATACAAAAATGTTAAAAAGTAAAGCAAGTGTGATCCATACTGCACTCCAGATAACTGCCTCTTTAACAGGAACTTTATGGGTCTTTTTGTGAAATACACCAAGATCGAGTGCTAACATTAAGAAAATAAATACATGAAATCCTATCCAGAAATAAATGCTGATACCCATTATTATAATTATTAGGCTGCAAACTTATGAAAATATTTTCTTAAATCTTTATTACCTTTACCTCAATGCAATTTATTAAATCATACAATATTTCTAGATGAAAAGAATTCTTTACTTCCTGATTATCATTGCTTTTTTATCTGTTCCTTTTGCACCAACTTATTCTCAGAGATCAAAGGATCCTATTAATCTGATTATTGCATCAGACCTTGAGAGCTATGTTTCATTCCTGGCGTCGCCTCTCCTTAAAGGCAGAACGAACGGTGAAGCAGAATTGGATATTGCTGCCCAGTTTATCGTTTCCCAGGCAAAACTTATTGGTCTCAAACCAGCGAATGGAAACAGCTTTTTTCAACCATATTCTATCCTGAAAAAGAGCATGGATCCCGATAAAACAAAAGTTCTCATAATCTCTTCCGGAAGTGACACAACCAGAATCAGGGAACCTATGCACCAGCTAGTTCCAACAGGTCCGTCTGATCTTACTGTCGAGGGGGCGATATTGGCGACGAACTGGGGGACTTCACGGATGTTGGTCAGGCTGTCCTTGACGCCGGTGGAGCCGAACGCGCAGAAAAAGGGGTCGCTGCCCATGAGGTTGAAATAAGAATAGGGTGCGACGTTGCGCACGCCCGCGGCAGAGATGGTCGAGATCCAGCCAATCGGCCGCGGAATCACCAGGGCGGTCATCATCAGATAGAGCTCGCGCTCGGACCAGTCGCCGGGTGCGACTTCCAGCGGTCCGTCGAGCGACTTCGGTGGGGCGGTGATATCGGCTGCCATGGTCTTGCCTTTCGCGCAGTGGGGGTTGGTGAGTGGGCCCCGCGAAAAT
>JANNKF010000128.1:0-11157 GCA_031396165.1 Bacteroidales bacterium
GTAGAGACGCCATGCATGGCGTCTCTACTTTTTTTTATGCATGGCGTCTCTACTTTTTTAATGTAACCCAACAAATCTTTTATTTCATGGCAATCGTCTCAATTTCTATCAATGCACCCAAAGGTATATCCTTAACTGCAAATGCAGATCTGGCCGGGAACTTATCGGTGTAATATTTACTGTAAACAGCATTCATAGCCTTAAAATTTGCAATATCACTTAGCATGCAGGTTGACTTAACAACGTCAGAGAACCTGTAACCTGCTACATCAAGTATGGCAGCAATATTTTTAAAAACCTGTTCGGTCTGAACAGTAATATCCCCTTCAACCAGTTTCCCAGTCAGTGGATCCAATGGGATTTGTCCGGATATATATAAGGTATTTTTCATTTCAACTGCCTGACTGTATGGCCCTATAGCAACAGGAGCTTTAGATGTGGTAAAAATTTTCTTCATGGGTTTCAAAATTAGTTTAATAGGTATCGTGATAATCTTTTCTTCTCTCGTACTTAAGATCGCCGAGAACTGCTGCCTTTACCCTAATGGTAAAATTCCACATCTTCATCGTACCGTTAGGCACCCAGTTGAAGCTCATTTCCCAGCAGTGGAGATCACGTGTCATCCCTATTTGTGTCATCGAGATCTCCTTACCAGTGAAATCGTAACCACTTGTGTAGGTCACCGACATCTTCTTTGTAATAGTGACGTTTCCGCTAAATGTAAGTGCCTGCTGGATAGTTGGTTTTAATCCTGACTTATAATAGTTCAGACTATAGCTTAAATTCAGCGTCCAGGGTATATCAAAAGCAGGATAACCATACTCATCAGTAAGCGATGCATTGCCCGATGGAGGAAGTACCCCACTGCCATCGTCAGCCTGGGTAAGTGCATTGGTGGCACCTGCTGCACCGGTGGTTTTTGCTTCCTTTTTCCCTTTTAGCAGATCACTTAAACTAAGGTCAAGACCGGTCTGGAAATTTGTCAGGCGCATTAGTTTCTTGTTCTGTTCAAACAAAAATGTTTTAAGAGGCTGCCCCTTATCGTTTACGCCATAGAGTGAGAAACCACCGCTCGCAGAAATATTGATATTATTGAACAGGGTCGTTCTCATCTGCATAGTAACAGGCGCCCAGTTCAAGGAATCTGCAAAAATATTATATGCTGTATTTATACCGAAATTATCAATGATCTTTACCTTTTTCGATTTCCCTGTAGTATCGTCACGGGCAAATATTTTTGCTTCAATAATATTAACCAGGCTTAGGGAGATGTTCCCACTTTTACTTGATGCGGAGGGTGTTCCGAAAATATTTCCATCAAAAATTGAATAAGGAGAACTAAAATGCTCTAAAGTGTCGACCTGTACCTGCCTGTACATGTCTGAACTAAGGCCTTTTAAGGCTGGCACATAGCTAAAACTGACAGACGGCTTTATTACATGCCTCACCGCCTCCACTCTTGAGTCAGGATTTGTAAACTGATATGTACCAAAGATCTGGGGACTAAAACTAGCGTTGATTGACGGGTTGAAGGCCTGACCGTAGAACACACCCCTGACTGTGTCATTTACTACCCTGGCTGAATGTACACCTGTAGTGGGATCTTCAAAATCAGGCACCCAGTATTTTTCAATTTTCTGTGTATAAAGGACACCGGTGTAGGTTACTGAGGGAGATATTGAAAAATTTCTGAATGGACGAATCTGGAAACTCAAAGGTGCTTCGTGCCGGAATCCGGTTCTCATATTATCGAAAACCGAAGGAGTAAATAACAATGAATCACTTGTATTTATCTGATTATCAAGAGATGCAGAATATGAAAACTGTAACTCCTGATACCACTTTGCCGGTCCTGTGTTATTTTTTCCTTTAAGTGGTGTGATTCTTCCAACGTTAAAATTTGCCTTTGGAAGATTAAGAGCCACAGTCTTGTTTTTAACGTTCTGGCTATGGTTCATACTCGCAGAGAGATTGAAAGGGGTACCATCCCAAGTCTTTGAATAGCTTACACTCGACTGTCGCTGTGTTGTAATATGCTCTGTAACAGTATAGCTGTTATTTCTGTCAAATCCACTGGAACTCATATTTACGCTGGCAGAGAACCGCGAACCAGGCGAAGATTTAGGGTCCTGGTTAAATGTCCAGCCCACCCTATAGTTTTTGGATTCGATATAATCCTCCAATCCTTTATGACCCGATTTGTTATCGGCATAACTGAATGAGAAATTACCATTATACTTATAAAGTTTTGAATATGAAGATTGTGCAGTTGCCATCCAGGTGCTGTTGGAATACAGGTTTCCCTTTATTGCAAGATCGAAGTAGTCGGAAACTGCAAAATAGTAACCTCCTTCTGTCAGAGAATAACCACGCTCCCTCTCCTCCCCGATCCTCGGGATTATCAGCCCCGAAGCAGCTTTCTTCGTTTGAACCGGAAAATAACCAAAGGGTATAAACAGAGGTAACGGAATTCCTTCAAGGACAAGGTTTCCGGGACCGGAAATAATTTTTTTACCAGGATAAACTCTTGCCTTTGGAAGGTTTATATAGAAATGGGGCGTATCAGCCTCACATGTTGAATAAGTACTCTTGGAAATATTTGATGTTCCGTCTTCAAGAAGTTTTGTAAACTGACTATGCAGGAGCCCATCTTCCTGCTTTGTAATAATATTGATAGCTATTGCCCTTGTAGTCTTGAAATTATATGTAAGTTCATCAGCCTCAATTTCCTGAGTTCCTTCTTTAAAAACCGGTTTACCTATGATCTTACCCGTTGAATCCTTTCTGCCAATTGCATACAGGATGTTGGTTTTCATATTGATATAAATCGAATCAGCTTTTATTTCAATTTCCCCATAATTTACCACAGCTGAATTAACGAGGGTAACATTCTTGTTAACCACATCTCTTTTAATATATCCGGAAGGCGAAGTTGAATATGTAACTTTTGAGTCTATCGCATTTTTGGAGACTCGTCTCGGCTTTGTCACTATAGTGTCGACAGTTACAGAATCCTTTTGAACAAGTAACGTATCTGCAACCAGCTTTCCTTCCTGTGAAAACAAGGAGAGAGATTGGACCATTACAAGGAACACTACAAGTAACCGCTTTTCTTGAAAAAAATACAACTTAAATGTTATTTTTGTATAGTTTTTGTGTGATACCGGGATGCCAGCGCAAAACTAATTAAAAAACACTAACTAAAAATGCATACAGGAATTAAAAACGGCAAACTTCATACCATTAATATATATACTGTAAAATTGTTTTTCCTTTTTCTTGCCATAATCATTGCATCAGCCTCTGGTTCAGAAATAAAAGATCAGAAGAAGTGGGTCATTGTAATTGATGCCGGCCATGGCGGAAGGGACTCGGGGGCCCAGGGTGCAATCAGCTATGAAAAAAATATTGCGCTGGCAATAGCTCTTAAAACCGGGGAATATATTGAACAGAACCTGAATAATGTAACAGTGCTCTATACAAGAAAGAATGACACTTTCGTGGAATTACAGGACAGGGCTACATTTGCAAATAAGAACAATGCTGACCTTTTTATATCGGTACATGCCAACTGGGCAAAGACAAAAAATATCAGGGGTACGGAGACGTTTATAATGGGTCTTGCGAAGGATGAACAAAACCTTGAGGTGGCTATGAAAGAGAACGAGGTTATTCTTCTGGAAAATGACCACTCCACAAAATATGAAGGTTTCGATCCAAAGTCGCCTGAATCCTACATTATGTTCACTCTGATGCAGAATATTTATCAGGAACAAAGTACCAGCCTGGCCTCCAAAATTCAGCATCAGTATAAGGAGAGCATAAAAAGTGTTGACAGGGGGGTAAAACAGGCGGGATTCTGGGTGCTGTTTATGACAACTATGCCCAGTGTACTCACAGAGACAGGCTTCATTACCAGTCCTGAAGAGGAAAAATTTCTGAATTCAAACCAGGGTCAGGATTTTGTAGCTTCATCAATATTCAGGGCGTGCAGGGAATATGTAAACGAAATTGACAATAAAAGCGGGATCTCAGCCTTAAATGGTTATAAAGAGGAACCTTCATCCATTCCGGTCACAATTGATATAACCCCTCCGAACGAAATTCAGTTCATGGTTCAGATTTCTGCATCATCATCGCAAACTGAGCTCAAACCCGACAATTTCAAAGGATTAAACGATGTGATTGAAATTAATTCAACAGACAGGTTCAAATATGCAAGCGGGAGATTTGCCGATTATTCTGAGGCAGTCAAATACCGGAAAAAGATTGAGGAGTTATACCCGGATGCGTTTGTTATTGCAGTAAAAGAGAACAAAATATTACCTTTGCAGCAGGCCCTTGAACAAAAAAAGAAAAAAACAAAAGATATCAGTAAATGAAAAAGATTTCAAACGAGGTAAAAGTTGGTGCAACAGCTATTTTAACCATTATTGTCTTTATCTGGCTCTACAATTTTCTCAAGGGTAAGGATTTTTTCTCCGATTCGGCTTATTATTACTCAATATATGATAGAATAGGAGGACTTGCTGAATCAAGTCCGGTCGAAATCAATGGTTATAAGGTGGGTGTTGTCCAATCAATTGATTTTGTTGATGCTGAAAGTGGCAGACTACTTGTGGCTTTTTCCGTGAGTAAAGAATTCAGTCTTCCAAAAAACACGTATGCAGAAATTGTACCCATGTCGCTGCTGGGTGGCATGAAAGTACAGTTCGTATATGGTGATGGACCGGAAAACTATACCGATGGGGATACTATACCCGGAATACTTGCAACATCGGTAATTGATAAAGTTGAAACAGAGTTACTCCCACTGAAAGATAAAATATCAGACCTGCTGATTGTACTCGATTCAGTAATTACTTCAGTGAATGATGTAATGAATCCTGAATTCAGAAAAGATCTTGCAGGAACTATGTCAAATCTAAACGGCACCACAGAAAGCCTCGATAACATATTGAATGCCAAAGAGAAAGAACTTTTAGCAACGCTTGATAATGTTAATAAATTCACAAAGATGCTCTCTGATAATTCAGAAAGCATGAGCAAAACTTTCAGTAACCTTGAAGCCATAACAGATACCCTTGCTGCAGCAGATCTGTATAAATCAATTTATAATCTGAAGGAGAGCCTCGGAAAAACCTCAACAATGATAGATAATTTGAATAATGGCAAAGGAAGCGCCGGACAACTTCTCACAAATGATACTCTTTATACAAATCTTACTAACAGTCTGGAGAGTTTAAATGTACTTTTACTCGATATGAAAGCAAACCCCAAAAGATATGTTCACTTTTCATTATTCGGAAAAAAGAACATTCCAGCTAAACAATAATTATCTAAAATTCAGATAATCTTGATCTTAAAAATAAAATCTGAATACACAGCAATATAGTCCTCGTTTTCGAGACTTAGTGTTGAATTTTGAGTAAGAATTCATAATGAGTTGTAATCCACTGACAAACCGGGGAGTTCTTTATTAAATAATTGATATTCAACACATTAATTAAATAAAAAATATTTTTATTCATAAGTTGCTGATGATTAAAAACATATACTTTTTTCGAGAAAGTCAAGCAAAAAAAATTTTTTTTATTAGTTTTTTTTTTACAAATATTGCTACGTGAATCGGCTTGATTCCAACCTTAAAAAATTTTAAAATACCAACTTACATGAATAAGTCACACAACGACGTTTGGAATAACTGTCTTCTGATTATAAGAGACATCATTCCATCCATCAGTTACAAGACATGGTTTGAACCTATCGTACCTTTAAAACTGGAAAACAATATTCTTACTATTCAGGTACCAAGTCCGTTTTTTTACGAGTACCTGGAGGAACAATATATCGATATCCTCAGGAAAACCCTTAGACGTGAGATCGGAACTGATGCGAAGCTAGAGTATAACGTCGTTATGGAGAACAGCAATTTCTCAGATGGTAAGCCATATACTGTAAGATATCCGTCTCGAAATAAAACAGATCTGAACAACAGACCCGTTCAGGTTCCATTTGATGTTACACAACCATCTATTAAAAACCCTTTCGTAATACCAGGCATCAAGAAAGTACATTTTGATCCCAAATTAAATCCCGATTACAATTTCAGTAATTATGTAGAGGGAGAATGCAACAGGCTGGCAAGGTCAGCAGGGATAGCTGTTGGAAATAATCCGGGCGGAACTGCATTCAACCCGCTTATGATATATGGTGATTCCGGACTCGGAAAGACACACCTGTCACAGGCTATAGGCATTCTTGTAAAAGAAAAACACCCTGATAAGACTGTTCTGTATGTAAACGCAAATAAATTTCAGACTCAGTTTGTTGAGTCGGTCAGAAACAACAATAAAAATGACTTTCTGCATTTCTATCAGATGATTGATGTACTCATACTGGATGATGTTCATGAATTTGCCGGAAAGGAAAAGACACAGGATACCTTCTTTCACATCTTTAACCATCTGCATCAGTCAGGAAAACAATTAATACTTACCTGCGACAGACCTCCGGTTGAACTACAGGGTATGGAACAGCGATTGCTTTCGAGATTCAAATGGGGATTACAGGCTGACTTACAGAGGCCTGACTATGAAACAAGGCTCGCCATACTCAAGAAGAAAGCATATAATGACGGTATCGAATTACCTGAGGAAATATTCGAATTTCTCGCTGTAAATATATCAAATAATATCAGGGAGCTGGAGGCTGTACTGATTTCTCTTTATGCACAGTCCACACTGAACAGAAAAGAGATAACACTTGATCTGGCCCGTCAGATGGTCGAAAAACTTATCAGCACCTCAAGGCGCGAGATCACTATTGAATACATTCAGAAAATTGTATGTGATTACTACAAAATTCCAATCGATCTTATTCAGGGAAAAACGAGGAAGAGGGAGATTGTCCAGGCAAGGCAGGTTTCTATGTATTTTTCAAAAAGTCTTACAAAAGCCTCGCTTGCAAGTATAGGATCGCATATTGGCGGGAAAGATCATGCAACTGTACTTCATGCATGTAAAACTGTAAATAATCTCATTGACACCGATAAACATTTCAGGAATCAGATAACCGAAATTGAAAAGAAATTAAAAGTTTGAAAATGGATACTATTAACTTCAAAGAAAACTTTTTTGAAAAATACGGAGACAGGAACAATGAACCTATACTTTTTTTCTCGCCAGGAAGGGTCAATTTAATTGGCGAACATACTGATTATAACGGGGGCTTTGTATTTCCATGTGCTCTGAATTATGGAACTTACCTGCTTATCAGAAAAGCTACAGGTAAAATTCTTAAATTCAGCACACTCAACTTTACCGAGGATGTTGAAACCGAACTGAAAGGATTATTTACAAACACCGGCAAGAAATGGATCAATTATCCGCTTGGAGTAATAAACGAATTTCTTAAGAAGGGAGCCGAACTGTCAGGTCTTGAGTTTCTTTACTTTGGAGATGTTCCTAATGGTGCAGGCCTCTCCTCTTCAGCATCAATTGAAATGGTTACTGCAGTTGCTCTGAATGATCTGTTTCATATGGGTCTGGATACTCTTGAGATGGTAAAGATGAGCCAGAGAGCTGAAAACCAGTTTGTAGGAATGAATTGTGGAATAATGGATCAGTTTGCAGTAGGATTCGGAAAAAAAGACCACGCAATTTTCCTGAACTGTGATACTCTCTCATATGAAAATGTTCCATTAATTCTTACAGGATACTCTCTGATAATTACTAATACAAACAAGCGCAGAGGACTCACAGATTCAAAGTACAATGAGCGACGGGGCGAATGCGATAAAGCTGTTGAACTTCTCCAGGCTTACAAACCAATACGCAATCTGAGCGAACTTAATGTAACCGAAATTCAGATTCTGGATAAATATATAACAGATTCTGTGGTAATAAGAAGAGCAAAGCATGTAATAAGTGAGAACGGCAGAGTTGTTGAAGCAGTTAATGTACTTAAAAACAATAATATACCCCGTTTCGGAGAACTTATGAACCAGTCGCATGACTCCCTGAAAGATGATTACGAAGTAACAGGCAAGGAGCTCGATACGCTGGTGTATGAAGGAAGAAAACTTCCCGGTGTTATCGGAACACGCATGACCGGTGCCGGTTTCGGTGGCTGTACTGTAAGTATCGTAAAAAAAGAGGACACTGCTAATTTCATTTCTGAACTGGGCAAAGCGTATCAAAAAATTACCGCACTGGTTCCTGAATTTTATCTGCCGGAAGTGGGAATCGGAGCAAGCAGGATCGGGTAATTACTTTATTGCTGAGCCTGACGAAGCATGTTTTTTATCTTTAAACCTCTTGCTGTCGATATCCTTAACGCAACGGAACCCTACTGTAGAACTCCTGTCAAAACCCTGTGAAACCATAAGCAGCATTTGAGTTTTATCCAATGACTGGGGGCCTCCCTGAATGTACCACCAGCTCGATTCAGGTTTATAGTAGCTGCCTCCCCGGATAATTGTAAAGTAGTTTGTACCGTTAAAATACATATCGGCTGTCATTTGCCAGACATTGCCAACCATATCAATTGCGCCGCAGGGACTTTGCCCCTTAATGAAAGCATCCACAGGAGTCGGCCGTGTAAATGAATTATTACAGTAAGTACCGTGAAACTCATTACCCCAGGGCCATTTTCTCTTATCAGTACCCTGAGCAGCGAGTTGCCACTCTGCCTCGGTAGGTAAACGCTTTTCAGCCCACGCTGCATATGCCTTCATATCCTCGAAACTAACATAAACAACCGGATATTTTTCCTGACCTTGTTTATACACCCCTGATTGCCAGTGTTTTAAATAACGGGAAGTATCTGCTGGTCTGTAACCGGAAGTGCTTAAGAATTCATAATACTGGACATTTGTTACAGGGTACCTGTCGATTAGAAAACTATCTACTGAAAAAGTTTTTCCACTTACTTCAGGATATGGAATGAAATCGTCATTTGCCGTTACATCGAAGGAAAACCGCGTACCCGGAACCAAAAGCATATCTACGGGATGATCGATTGCTTTCTCTGTGCCTGTAACTTTGCTGATAAGCCAGGGCTTCCCTCCCCTCAGCTCAAGGATATTCTCATCCTTTAACCTTTCATTATCTAATAACTGTACAACAATTTTACCCTCATAGAATCCAAATAAATCCTTAACCCTGATAACGGTATCCGACCCAGACTTAAACTCCTTAAACTGAGCCTTATATGATGGATTACCCTTCCAGATTAGGATTTTACCCTCAGTATTACTGCTTACCTGAATCGAATCATTGCTCAGCCGACTCGTCAATAGGACCGGAAATTCTGCAATACATTCAACAGATCCCTCTTTTCTTGTCCCTGTAAGAGAAGAACTCCAACCGGCTGTTTTTACTGGAATGTAAAATGACTCCATTTCCTTCAAAGGGGTAAGATTTTCATGGTTCCAGAGTGATATATAATGTTTCCCCGGTGAATTGTCAACCTTAAACAATTTTGAATCAAAACCCTCAGGTCTCAAATTTAGAACTGTAAAAATTGTTTTTGCACCTGAATTCCACCTGTTTACAAAAACATTATCAACTGTGGTCCCAATTAGCGGGGTCCATCCATTATCTAGAAAAGCATCATTATTCTGACGCAGTATAAAGGTTGTAGAGGCAAGGAATTCAAGATCTTCCCTGTAGTTGTCATCACGTCCCCCGGGTCTGAACATATTCAATTCTGTTCCATAGCCGTTAAAAAACGAAATAGCTACTTCACGGTGAATAAAATCCTCTCCTACATCACACACCCTGAAAATAGAAAAATCAGGCTTGATCAGCTTATTCAGGTTCAGTTCCGGGCTCATGAAGATAGCATTGTGAACGCGGCCGGAAATTATTCCGGGCATATCTTTAGCAACAGCCATGCCCTCTGAATACATTATCACACCTTTC
Organism: Bacteroidales bacterium; assembly: GCA_031396165.1. Classification (GTDB taxonomy): domain Bacteria; phylum Bacteroidota; class Bacteroidia; order Bacteroidales; family VadinHA17; genus LD21. Next base: position 9,927 of record JANNKF010000128.1, read on the forward strand.
CTCACACTGTCAGCTGCAGCCTGAAGTTCATAACTTGAACTTCCTTTTGTATCGAGAACAACTCCATCAGCCTCAGTTTCAGAGATCAGCCTGGCCATTCCCTTATAATGATCCTCTTTTCTGGTGCTGTTATCCCATGGATTATATGCAATAAAGAATTTTGTGCCTGCCTGCTGCGACATTTTTACAAAACTACGCAACTGGTCCGTTCCACCCGGCAAATCGCTGTACATGTCCCATTGATTTCTCTGATCAAGTCCCAGCCTTGGCCAGGTTGGCCAGATTCCAAATACATCAATTTTCCCAAAAGTTCCGATTCCTTTTTTAATGACCTCCGGATAGGTATATTTTCCGGTAAGTCTGTCGAAGAACTCCCTGTCCCAACCCATCTGCAATACAATCAGATAAGACTCTTTTATCCACTTCAGATCTTCTCTTTCAAATAAGGAATTGTCAAAGTTCTCAATATCATGCAGGTACCTGTCTCGGAACATTCGCCTCAGTCCGTTTTGCCATTCGCCTATAAAAATTTCAGAATAGACTGTGTAAGATACTTTTGTCTTAGGAGGCAAAATTGTCTCATATCGTTGCCGTTGTCCTCCCTCAATTCTGATTCTTCGTGCCAGAGCACATACAGAAATCCCGTTTCCAACCTGAAATGAAGAATATCCAAGTTCCCAGGCATTATCAGGAAGTATGACTCTTAAAGGTCTGAATCCCGGCCGGAAGAGCCATGCCCTTGCCAGGTCCCAGGGGCCCTTTCCTGTAATATAAACGGACTTAACATCCTCACCAAAAGGAACCACATTGTTAACAGATATTGTATCAGAACCAGTGTTCTCAAAAATAATTTCACCTTTTATTCCTGTTGCTGAGAGTACGTTAAAAGCAGAAGTAACCTTCAGCGTTTTTTCAAAAACCTGAGAATATTTACCATCACTATTCAGAAAGTATACCTCATTTGAATTATGAGCTGTCTGATTCAGTACAAAACTATAGAAAGGTATGCTTGTTTCAAGTCTGTTTTCGACACTATCGCCGGTTAAGAAACCAATAATCCCCAGACCGGGTTCACCTGATAGAATAATGCCATTTAGTTTCTGCGAAAACGCTGAATATGAATTAATAAGTAAAACGCATGCCAAAAGGCAACTGAACTTTAATTTTTGAATCATTTAAGATAAGTTGAATTCAGTTTTTTCTGGTAACCTGGCGAAAAATAGTATCTGTT
>JANNKF010000130.1:0-11951 GCA_031396165.1 Bacteroidales bacterium
GTAGAGACGCCATGCATGGCGTCTCTACTTTTTTACAACAATACGTTTTTACAACAAGGAGATTTATTATTCCCCTTTTATTTCGAATTCTACCTCAACTCTTACCTCGCGGTGAAGTTTGATAATAGCTTTATAGTTACCGACTTCCTTAATCTGATCTTCAGGCAAGGTGATATTTTTACGGTCGATGTCAAATCCTTTTTCCTTCAGCGATTCAGCAATCTGAATTGTGTTTACTGAACCGAATATTTTCCCAGAAGTACTTGTTTTTGCACCCACAACTATTTTTAAGCCTTCCATTTTTTTGGCAATCTCCTGAGCAGCGATTTTTATCTTCTCTTCTTTATGTGCTCTCTGCCTGAGATTTTCAGTATGCATCTTTTTCTCCGAGGAAGAAGCCTGAACAGCATAACCTCTGGGTATCAGGAAGTTTCTTCCATAACCAGCTTTGACATTTACTATATCGTCTTTTTGCCCTAGCTTATTGACGTCCTGTAATAAAATGATTTCCATAATTAGTCCTCCTTATTTTAATAGATCAGTTACATAAGGAAGAAGAGCAATATGCCTGGCTCTTTTAACGGCTTTTGCCACTTTCCTCTGATATTTAAGTGAAGTTCCGGTAATTCTGCGTGGAAGAATCTTGCCCTGGTCATTCAGGAATTTCTTAAGAAATTCGGGATCCTTATAATCAATATAACGTATCCTGTTTTTCTTGAACCTGCAGTATTTCTTTTTTTTGATCTCAACCGTCGGGGGAGTCAAATATCTGATTTCTGATTCGTTCTGTGCCATGTCTTATTCCTCCTTCGATTTACCTGATTCTTTTTGTCTTCTCTTCTTCTCTGCATACTCGACGGCAAATTTTTCCATCCTGAAAGTTAAAAATCTGATAATCCTTTCATCTCTGCGATATTGGATTTCAAGTTTTTCAATTAGATCGCCTGTGCCTTTAAATTCAACCAGGTAATAGAAGCCTGTAGACTTCTTCTGGATGGGATAGGCCAGTTTCTTTAGACCCCAGTTCTCTTCATGAACGATCTCTCCGGTATTGTCGGTGATGACCTTCTTGAATTTCTGTACCGCTTCCTTCATCTGGTTCTCAGATAAAACGGGAGTTGCAATGAAAACGGTTTCGTACTGATTCAACATAGTAATTAATTATTTATTGGTTTAATGAAATTGGTCGGCAAAAGTACGATTATTTTGCATAAATCAAAAATTATCAGTGAAATATATTGAGAAATTTGATTGCTCGCAAAGGCGCAGAGACGCAAAGAAAAATACCCGGGGCTCGGCGAAGTCTCCTGACTTCGTCGTAAAATATATTGCAGTCTGGAGTCTGCAACTTAGATAAACCGAAGTCTCCAGACTTCGCTTAGCTGTGATTCTCATAGAAGTTCTTTACTCTGTGGTACTCTGTGCTTATCCTTGTCTCTCTGTGACAGTTCAACTAATTAACATTAAATTTGTGTTTTTTCCTTATGCATTTTTCCTTTAACCTTTTTTCTTTTTAACTATATTTGTCTTTCAACTTTTATCAAAGAACGAGAGTCATCAATTTATGGAAAATTTCATTGTTTCAGCCAGAAAATACCGTCCTGCAACATTCGATATGGTCATTGGTCAGGATTCTATTACCAACACGCTGAAAAGTGCAATTAAAAACAAACATCTCGCACATGCATATCTCTTTTGCGGACCCCGTGGTGTTGGAAAAACAACCTGTGCCAGGATATTTGCCAAAACCATAAATTGCATTAACCTCGGTGAGAATCTTGAAGCCTGTGATAAGTGCGAATCATGTCTTTCATTTAATTCTTCCCGGTCGTTCAATATTCATGAACTCGATGCTGCTTCAAATAACAAAGTTGAAGATATCAGAAGTCTTAATGACCAGGTAAGAATACCGCCCCAGATTGGAAAATACAGCATATATATAATCGATGAGGTTCATATGCTTTCTTCTTCCGCATTCAATGCTTTTCTGAAGACTCTTGAAGAACCGCCTTCTCATGCTATTTTCATTTTGGCTACCACTGAAAAGCATAAAATTATACCTACCATTCTTTCGAGATGCCAGATATTCGATTTCAACCGCATAAGAATAGAGGATATTGTCAGCAGGCTGATGTATGTAGCAAAAAATGAGGGAATTGCGGCAGCAGAAGAGGCGCTGCATGTGATTGGTCAGAAAGCCGATGGTGCAATGCGCGATGCTTTATCGATATTCGATCAGATTGTAAGTCTCAGTGGAAAATCAGTCTCATACAAGGATGTGATTGACAATCTGAACGTCCTCGATTATGAGTATTATTTTAAAACAATTGACGGTGCTGTGGCAGGTGATGTCTCTACAGTCTTACTCACATTCAATGAAATACTCGAAAAAGGATTTGATGGTCATAACTTTATTTCAGGACTGAACAGCCATTTACGCGATCTGCTGGTAAGCAAGGACGAGTCTACCCTATCCTTGCTTGAAGCCACGCCTGCCATTAAGAAGAAATATATGCTACAGACGGCAGATTGTACTATTGACTTTTTATTCAGAGCTCTTGAAATTGGAAATAATTGTGATCTTTCGTATAAGAACAGTAAAAATCCACGCCTGCATGTCGAACTTTCACTAATCAGATTATGCAGATTGATGAATGAGCAGACCACTGACGTTGAAAAAAAAAAGTCTGATCACAAACAGGTAAAACCTGATCCGGTTGAATTGCCACTTCCATCGAAATCAGAAATAATCAGGCAGGCAGATATAACTCTTGAAAAAAATGTAGTTACGTCCGAGGTAGCAGCAGGAAAGCATGTCCCTGTTATTGATCGGCCATCAAAGGCTTTTTCCATAAAAGATCTTATTTCTGAGGAGACCCGTCAGGAAGAAAAAGTAGCTGAGAAAGTTGAGTTATATATTAATGAGGAGCCAATAGTACCTAAAGATCAGTTAACCCCGGAAGCGTTTAATGCAGCCTGGATCGACTTTAATGAACAGCTTAAAGGTGAGGGAACGAGGATTGTCAGTATGTTTAAGGTTATAAAGCCTGAATTTGAGAATGACGAGACTATTAAAATTCACTTAAGCAATGCTGCCCAGAAAGATACATTCGTTTTAAACTATAAACAAAAGCTTATTACATTTCTTCAAAGCAGATTCAATGTACCCTCTCTTGATATTGAGACAACAATTGATCTGACAGAGACAAATGATATTTTATATACCGACGAGCAGAAATCCACCTATTTATTTAACAAATATCCGGTGCTGAAAGAGATGAAAAAAACATTTAATCTTGATATAGTATAAATTGAAAAAAAAGGCTGAAATAGGTGATAAGAAAAAAAATCTGAAATTGCTTGCAGGTGGTATCGCACATGACTTTAATAATATTCTCGCTACCATCTCGGGTTATGCTGAAATGTTGTCTGAAGACCTGGCAGGAGATTCCGCCTCAGCTGAAAAAGTAAGCAGGATTCAGGAAGCAGTTATTAAAGCCCGTTTAATTACTAACCAGATTCTTCCTTTTAGTCGTCAGATTGAACAGGAAAAAGTGCCTGTAAAGGTGTCTGAAGTTCTAATGGAGACAATCGGTTTCGTTCGTTCTGCAGCCCCCTCAAATTTAACTATAAAGAGTCGCTTATCGGGGAAGAAAGCTAAGGTATTTGCTGATCCTACGCAGTTATTCAGGGTGTTTCTGAACCTCATGACAAATGCTGTACAGTCAATGCAGGAAAAGGGAGGAACTTTATCTGTCAGCATGGAGATCGTTGAAGGGAAGCTTATCAAACATAAACTGAATAAGGATATCGTTGCTGATGAATACATACTGCTAATTTTTAAGGATACGGGTGAAGGGATGGAACAATCTCTGGTATCAAGAGTCTTTGAACCATTTTTTACAACCCGGGAAGCAGGCAAAGGAACCGGTTTGGGTTTATCTGTGGTTCATGGAATAATAACTGAACTGGAAGGTGAGATAATGGTTTCCAGTATAAAGGAGAAGGGATCAGTCTTTTATGTCTATCTGCCTGTCTCAAAGGATCTTCCTGATAATTTGGCTAATACATTATGAATGTAAAAAATACTTATTATATCAGGAAAAATTGTTAAATTCGGGCTTTGTTATGCAACAACTGATAAACCCAATTTCTTTAAAAGAAATCAGAAATGCGATACAAGCCTCATTGAAGTGAGAATTAGCAGTTAATTTTAGTTTATAGTTCAACAATAATTTATTCTGAATACAATGCCTGGTATTTTAATAGTTGAGGATGATAATGAACTAAGAGAGATGCTCAGGTTATCTCTTATCAGGAAAAGATATACGGTTATTGAAGCCATCAATGGAAAGGATGCTATCTCGCATTTTAAACCATCAATAATCGATCTGGTAATTACCGATCTTATCATGCCTGAAGAGGATGGACTAAAGGTAATAATGAAACTAAGGGAACTTAAGCCTGATTTGAAGATAATTGCAATTTCAGGAGGTGGAAAGGCTGGTCCGGGCAGCTACCTTAAATTGGCAAAAGCACTAGGAGCCGATGCCGTATTTTCAAAACCATTTTCGTTAAATGATCTGATTGCCAAAATTGAGGGACTCCTCACAAATGAACAACTTAAATAAGATTACTGTTATATTTATTCAATCAAAAATTAATACTATGCTGAAGAAAAAAATTGAAGACATCTGCAACAGGCAGGTAGAGAGAGAAGGTTATTCATCAAACCTATACATATCAATGGCATCATGGGCTGAAAACAATGGCTACAGTGGTGTTGCCGACTGGTTATACACTCAGGCTGATGAAGAAAGAATGCATATGATGAAATTCATCAGGTACATTAATGAAAGGGGTGGAAAGGCTGTTATGCCTGCTATAAAGAAACCAGCCTCTGAGTTCAAAGGAGTTGTGGAGGTTTTCAAAGAGGTACTAAAGCATGAGGAGTTTGTTACCGCAAGTATAAATGAAATTGTTGCCCTTACACTTGAAGAGAAAGATTTTAATACACACAACTTCCTTCAGTGGTTTGTAATGGAGCAGGTAGAGGAGGAGGCATCAGCCAGGCAGATATTGGACAAGGTACATCTGGTAGGGAAAAATAGTTTGTACCAGTTCGACCGTGATATCATGAGTCTCAGAGCTCCGGCAGCCAATGCGCAGACAAATCCATGAGAAAACACAGGTACTTTCTGATTGCAGCATTGTATTTACTCTTTATCTCATCGCTTAATGGGCAGCAGTTAATTAAAAATACTGCAGTTACAGGAGTTTGTTATGCGGGAGACAAAGTGAACAGGATGTACATTCCACCACCTGAATCCTTTTTTAGAAAATCGGGTTCCAAAGGTGGTGGGTCAATAACCATTTATTACACAGGATTTAATGTTCAGGCAAAAGCAGCGATGGAATATGCCAGAGCAATTCTAGAGTCGATGTTACCGGCCGGGACAAAAATGACTATTGTTGCATACTGGGAAACAATTTCTACACCTGGAGTACTGGCAAATACCGTTGTAACCGGATATGCCGGAGGTTGGGGAATTGATGCGCTAAATCCTTTAGCTTATTATCCTGTTGCACTCGCAGAGAAGATATTTGGCGGGAGTCTTAATTCGGATTTGCAGGGTGATATGGAATTGAGAATAAACAGTTCAATTAACTGGTATACAGGTATCGACAACAATATTACTAATAATCAATATGATCTGATAACTGTCGCACTTCATGAGATTTGTCACGGATTGGGTTTTTTCGACAGTATGAACGCTGATGAAAGGGTTGGATACTACGGATCAGGATCTGCACAACTACCCATGATATATGATACTTTCATTGAGTCGCTATCAGGGAACAGCCTTACTGACACATTGAAATTTCTTAATCCTTCCACGAGTCTCAGAAGTGAGATGATCGGAGGTTCCCTGTGGTTTAATGGACCGCTTCTTCGCAAGTATACTTCCGGTGCACGTGCAAAAATATACGCACCTCCGACCTGGGATCCGGGATCCAGTATTTCACATCTCGATGAGAACGCAACACTTACTGTTAATTCTCTTATGACGCCATTCGTTGACAGGGCTCAAATAATTCGTGATCCGGGACAGTTTACTTTTTCAATTTTGGGGGATATTGGCTGGATAAATACGCGGATTGTTCATAATCCAATGGGTGATACTGAATTACCAATTACCCGGTTACCGGTTTCAATTGAAATCAAGTCTGATACACTTTATAACAGAGATAAGGTAGGAGTGGCCTATTCATTTGATAAATTCCAAACATCTGATACACTATATCTTACATCTTCCGGTTCAAATAATACATTCACAGCTAACATAAATATTACTTCGTATAACAAGGATCTGCAGTACTATTTTTTTGTTGAAGATTACTTTCTCAGGTTGTACAGATCACCCTCTTTAATAGAATTATTCAAATACCATTCATTCATAGGAGCAGATACTGTGAAACCAGTTATTTTACATGCACCTGCAGATTACTACCTTGAGACTGTTGATAATATTGATATCAGTGCCATTGCCACTGATAATCTTGGTATTGATACTGTTTATATTGAATATAAGCTTAATAATGGAGCGCCAGTGAATTCCGGATTGTTTAGAAATGAGGATACATTTAAACTGTCGCTTAATGCCAGGCTGCTTAACCTGATTGGAGGCGATTCATTAAAATACCGGATTTTTACAAGAGACTCTGCTATTTCTCCAAACACCTCTGTTTTGCCTAAAACAGGTTATTTTTCTGTTGGGATTGAAGAAATAGGCAATGTAGCAGATAGTTATTCTACAGATTTCTCAAATGCCGGTGCTGACTTCCTCAGAAAGGGCTTTGATATAATCAAACCTGTTAATTTCAGCAGGAACGGCCTTCATACAAGGCATCCTTATGAAAGCCCTGAAGTAAATAACGACAGCATAAATTATTTTGCTTTATTACGGCACCCATTGAAGTTTACTGAATCCGGACTTCTTATAAGATTCAATGAAATTGTACTTGTTGAACCAGGAGAACCCGGATCTCTATTTGGTTCGCCTGATTTCTATGATTATGTTATAGTTGAAGGTTCAAAAGATTTTGGTAAAACGTGGTTCAGCCTTGCTGATGGATACGACAGCAGGTATGTTTCTTCCTGGGAAACCATGTATAACAGTTCAATAGTGGGGCAAAACTCAACGGCAACAGGTGCTGAGTCAATGTTACAAAAGCATACGATCTATTATCGTCCGTCTGACAAAATTTCAGCAGGCGACACCATCCTGATACAATTCAGGCTCTTTTCTGATCCATTCGCCAACGGTTGGGGATGGGTTATTGAAGATCTGAAGATAAATCCGCTTATTGATGCTGTTGAAAGTACATATTCAGATCAATTAGCACTTTACCCCAATCCAGGTGACGGCCTTGTCAGTCTGATTGATTACAGGTCGGGCAGCAGTAGCGGACGACCTATAAAGGTTAGTGTTTATAGTTCTTCAGGCATTTGCCTGATAGATAAAAGAAACACTAATGATACCGGCGTGCTGGTTGATATCTCCTCTTATGCCAATGGAATTTATATAATAGTTTTATATCGGGACGATGGCATAAAAACATTTAAATATAGTCTTGTCAGATAAAAATCCTGAACCCCGCAATTATGGCGGGGTTTTTGCATAAAGTGAATTTTCAGAATTCTTTATTGGAAAATAAAGTTAATTTTACCGGATATTTTAAAAAATTGTAAATCATCTAAAAATGAGCATTATAAATAGTGTTTTAGGTCTTTTTCTGGGGAACAAATATGAGAAGGATTTGAAGGAAATAAACCCATATGTTGACAAAATACGCGTTGAATATGAGAAACTGAATGGAATATCGAACGATGACCTCAGAGCTTTAACGGATGATCTAAGACAGATAATTTCCAGCGGAATTGAAGAGTACGAAAATGAGATCAAGTCTCTTAGAACCAAAGCAGAAAGGGAGGAGGATGTCTATCAGAAAGAGGAGATCTACAATGAGATAGACAAGCTTGAAAAAAAAATAAACGAGAAACTTGAAGAGGTTCTGGATAGCATAGTCCCAAAAGCATTCGCTATCGTGAAAGAGACTTCAAAAAGATTTAAGGAGAATAGTGTCCTCGAGGTATCAGCACGACAATATGACAGAGACCTTGCTGCCACAAGAGAGAGTGTAACTATAAATGGTGACAAAGCGCTATGGAGTAATAAATGGATTGCCGGTGGAAACGAGATTACATGGGATATGGTTCACTATGATGTCCAGCTTATTGGTGGTGTTGCCTTACATAAAGGAAAAATTGCAGAGATGGGAACAGGGGAGGGGAAGACGGTTGTTGCAACCCTCCCGGTATTTCTGAATGCTCTCGCAGGCAGAGGGGTGCATATTGTTACTGTAAATGATTACCTGTCAAAACGTGACTCAGAATGGATGGGCCCTATTTATGAGTTCCACGGACTCACTGTCGATTGTATCGACAAACACCAGCCTAATTCGCAGGATCGTCGAAAAGCCTATAATGCAGATATAACATTCGGGACAAATAATGAATTCGGTTTCGATTACCTGAGAGATAACATGGCAATCAATCCTGAAGATCTGGTTCAGCGTAAACATCATTATGCAATTGTTGATGAAGTAGACTCTGTTCTTATTGACGACGCAAGAACCCCGCTCATAATTTCCGGACCAACTGCAAAAAGTGACACACAACAATTTGATGAACTCAAGCCAAAGGTCGACAAACTTGTAAGTTCACAGAAAAAGCTTGTTACTCAGATTCTTGCAGATGCCAGAAAACTTATTGCCGATAACAAAAATGATGATGGCGGCTTGTTATTGCTAAGGGCATACAAAGGCCTCCCAAAAAATCATGCATTAATAAAATTTCTGAGTGAAGAAGGGAATAAATCACTTCTCCTTAAAACAGAAAACTTATATATGCAGAACAATAATAAGGAGATGCCAAAAGTGACAGAAGAGCTCTTCTTTATTATTGACGAAAAGGCGAATTCGATTGAACTTACGGAAAAAGGGCTTGACCTGATTTCCACTTCCGTTGAAGATGCGAGTTTCTTTATCCTCCCTGATGTAGGTTCTAAAATTGCAGATCTTGAAAAATCAGGTTTGTCCGATAAAGAAAAACTTAAAGTTAAAGATGAACTGCTTCAGGATTATTCCGTCAAATCGGAAAGTGTCCATACAATGACCCAGCTGCTTAAAGCATGGACACTTTTTGACAGAGATACCGAATATATTGTTGTTGATAATAAAGTAAAAATTGTTGATGAACAGACTGGTCGTGTACTTGAAGGGCGCAGATATTCTGATGGACTACATCAGGCTATTGAGGCTAAGGAAAATGTAAAGGTTGAAGCTGCAACACAAACCTATGCTACGATAACCCTGCAAAACTATTTCAGGATGTACCATAAACTTGCAGGAATGACCGGTACGGCTGAGACTGAAGCCGGTGAGCTCTGGAATATCTATAAACTGGATGTTGTTGTTATTCCGACAAACCGACCTGTTGTCAGATTTGACCGTGAGGACCTTGTTTATAAAACCAAAAGAGAGAAGTATAATGCTGTAATTGACGAGATTGCTGAAATGTTCCGGTTGGGACGTCCTGTGCTGGTTGGAACAACCTCGGTGGAAATCTCTGAGCTACTAAGCAGGATGCTTAAGATGAAGGGACTGAAACATAATGTGTTAAATGCCAAATTGCATCAAAGAGAAGCTGAAATTGTTGCTGAAGCCGGAAAACCAGGTACTATAACTATTGCAACAAACATGGCTGGTCGTGGTACCGACATTAAACTGACTGATGAAGTTAAAAAAGCAGGTGGTCTCGCTATTATAGGTACTGAGCGGCATGAATCGCGAAGAGTGGATCGCCAGTTGCGTGGGCGATCGGGCAGACAGGGCGATCCGGGCTCCTCGCAGTTCTTTGTCTCTCTTGAGGATGAGCTGATGAGACTGTTCGGATCTGAACGAATTGCCGGGATTATGGATAAACTCGGTCTGAAGGATGGGGAAATGATCCAGCATTCGATGATAACAAAATCGATCGAACGGGCTCAGAAAAAAGTTGAAGAAAACAACTTTGGAATAAGAAAAAGGCTTCTTGAGTATGACGATGTAATGAACTCCCAGAGGGAGGTTATCTATAAGAAAAGACGTCATGCTCTGCTTGGCGACAGGTTGGCTGTGGATGTCGCAAACATGATGTACGATGTAACTGAAAACCTTGTTGAAATTTATCATGGGGATGGTGATTTTGAAGGATTTGATTTTGACCTTATACGTTCATTTTCGATGGATTCTTCCGTAAGAGATGAGGAATTCAAACAAATTACATCAAGTCAGGTAACAGAAAAAGTATATTCCAAAGTTCTTGATACATACAAAAGAAAGGTAGAGACAATTTCAGCACAAGCCTATCCGGTACTTAAAGATGTTTATGACAGGATGTCGCATGTATATGAAAATGTTGTTGTGCCAATTTCAGATGGGGTAAGAGTTTTCCAGGTAGTAACAAACCTTAAAGCTACAGCAGAATCAGAAGGACGTGAACTTGCGAAGGCATACGAAAAAACAGTAGTTCTTGCTACTATAGATGATGCCTGGAAGGAACATCTCAGGGAGATGGATGAGCTGAAGCAATCTGTTCAGAATGCAACTTATGAACAGAAAGATCCGCTGCTTATCTATAAATTTGAATCCTTTGAATTGTTTAAAACAATGATTACCAAGGTAAATAAGGATGTTGTCAGTACTCTTATGAAGGGTCAGATTCCCACCCAGGACCCTGAACAGGTTAAAGAAGCTCAGCGAAAAAAGCAGGTAGATATGAGTAACCTCCGAACTTCCAAGAGTGATTTCTCACAATATAGCAGCACAGGTGGCGGAGCTCCTGAGAAAAATGTTAAGACTGAACCGGTAAGGGTAGATAAAAAGGTAGGAAGAAATGATCCGTGTCCCTGTGGCAGCGGCAAGAAATACAAACAGTGTCACGGAGCTGGATTATCAGAGGCAGGCCTCTGATAACAGGCGACAATTGCCCTACACCTTTTAGTTTTTGTTAATTTCCTCTATGGCCTTTTGAATCCTGGTATAATTAGTTCTGGTTACCGGAACCAGAGGAAGCCTGAGGTAGTTCTGGCAGATATTCATCATACACATCATAGCTTTTACACCGGAAGGATTACCATCAATAAAAAGTAATTCGATCATTTCCAGGAACCTGAACTGTAATTCACGGGCCGACTTAAAATTATTCTTTAATGAATGATTAACTATTTCGCTGGTCTGGGCAGGAAAAGCATTAGCAAGTACAGAAATTACTCCTGTCCCTCCGGCTGCAATTACAGGAATTGTCATCATATCATCACCTGAAATAACATTGAAGTTATCAGGTTTGCCTTTGATAATTTTCATGATCTGGGTAATGTCGCCCGATGCTTCCTTAATGCCAATTATGTTATCACAGGCATGAGCAAGTTCAAGACATGTTTCTGCTGAGATATTACAACTTGTTCTGCCGGGTACATTATATAGTATTACTGGTAATGGACTGCTTGTTGCTATGGCTTTAAAATGCTGAAAAAGACCTTTTTGAGTAGGCTTGTTATAATAGGGTGCAACCGATAAAATTCCATCAACGCCGGTGAAATTGGAATGTCTGACACTATTAATTACCTCCTGTGTATTATTGCCACCAATACCAGCCATTAACGGAACACGCCCATCGATCATCTCAACCACATATGATATAACCGCTTTTTTCTCATCTTTTGTAAGAATAATACCAAATGGATATCTCCCGACCTTTACCGAGTTGACAACCTTCATTTTTCGGGTATCAACAATCACCATGCGGAAGTTCATCTGATCGACGGCAAAAATTAAATTACCATCAT
>JANNKF010000215.1:0-4255 GCA_031396165.1 Bacteroidales bacterium
ATTTTTTGACCTTCTTGTAAAATCCTTGCAGCACGGGATAGGTATAATAAAAAATAGATAAACTCTATAAACGAAATTGTTATTAAAAATACTGAAAAATTAAATTGTTGCTTATAAATAAAATAATAGACAATCAGTCTAAAAAACAGCGGTATTAACTTAAAGATAAACCTGTCTTTTAATCTATTGTTACTGTCCATGGGAGAAAACATTATGCTGGCCAAATATTCAAAAGATGAAAATATACAAAGGTATTTAAAGGGTTCAATTGCTCCTAACCATTTGCCACCTAGTAAAACAGTGATAATTTCTTCCGAAATTGCTGCCATGCCACCTGCAATAATAGAACAAGTGGCTCCCATTAGTAACAAATTTGAAAAAAATATTTTGGATGATTCATTAATCTGTCCTTGTAATCTACTATATAATGGAAACATAACTCTATTGACGCCAACTATGATGTTTGATATTGGTAGCCTGGCTAACATCCAAGACCTATCATACAAACCTGTAGTAACGGCACCATAGTGTTTTCCAATGAATAGCGTATTCATATTACCATAAATATAATCAAGGAGTTGTATAAATGAGTATTTAATAGAATACTTATAAATATTCGAATATGCACTTTTTTTAAAAGTAAATCGTATCACTTGTCTATTTTTTAAAAACAAAATGATTGTGCTCACAGAAACAGCCAGTAATACACCAGAAACAATGCTCCATACACCATATCCAAGATAAGCCAATATTAAGATTGTTGCGCTTTTTATTATTGTATGGGTAAAAAATTCAACCTTGCTTAAAAATTTATATTCTAGATTTCTTTCTAAAAGGCTTGTACTTGTTATAATAATGCTTTGAAGAATAAATGTAAATGATAATAATAAAATTATTGCTCCTAATTCTGGCACATCAAAAAATGATTCAATCCTATTTAAGTTGAACCAAATTATCAAAAAAAACAAGACACCTAAAACAATGGAGGATGTAAAGCATGCTGATACCTCTTCCGTCTCAATTTCTTTTTTCTGAATAATCGCGGCCCCTAATCCCATTCTGGTAAGCACTGATCCAAATGCAACAAAAGCATTTGCAACAGCAACGGTACCAAAGTCTTCAGGCGTTAATAACCTTGCTATAATAACTGAGAAAAACATTGCAATAAAGGAAGCTAAAAAATTTCTTCCAACAGTCCACTTTATTGAACTTAGAGCTTTTCTCTTTATGCTATCCATGAAAATAAATTCTCAATCCTTAGATATATTTTAACAATGAAAGTGATCTAATTTTTCCTGATTCTTTTTCCGTAGCCATAACCGTAGCCGTAACCATATTTCCCCCTGTAACTATAACCATTTACCCTTAAAGCGATATCATTGATTACGAGGCTGTGTTATTAATACTGCTGATCTTCAGATCGTTTATGGTTCCTTTGAAGAGGTGTTTGTATGTTTTACTCTACCGTACAATAATGAGAAAGGTATCGGCCAGGGCGGCAAGGTGAAAGGTATCGGAAACTGAACCTATTGTGGCAGGGTCAATTATTATATAGTCAAACTTTTCTTTTAGCATTTTAAACAGGTCTGCTGTTTTGGCTGACGAGGTAAGCTGTTATGGATTTGGCGGAACGGACCCTGCTGGTATGTTACTCAGGTTCTTATGATCAGTCGTACTTAAAATATCATCAAGACTGTCCCTTCCTATCAGCCAGGTAGATACTTCCTATTCGTTGGTTATTCTTAAATCGGTGTAGATCTTTGGTCTACGCAGATCGAACCCAACAGGAACTGTTTTTTTCCCCAGCAGGCTGTATGCCGAGGCCAGGTTTATTGCCGTGAATGTCTTTCCCTCAGAAGGCATCAAAGAGGTTATCGGTGAGCGTAGAGTTTTGGAAAAAGCGTTGAGACGTGAGATGTGGGTGTAAAGCGTAAGCATAGAGCGTAGAGCGTTCAGGGTTTAACGTTTAGAGTTTAGGGTTGTCAATAGTCAATGCCTAAATAACGTTGACCTTTTTAATACTTAATTTACTTCTTTTATTATTGTGATGATTTACTGTTGACAACGGGAGATTACTCGTAGAGTTATCCTCGTTATCAATGGTACTTTTAAACATAATTGGTGTTAATTTTCTCAAAGCTTTATGTGGTTTTCCTGTGTTGTACATATATACTGCCTTGTCTAACAGCTTTCTAAGTGAAGCCACATTAGTTGGTCCATATGGATAAAGATAATTGTTTTTGATTATCCCATTTAATCTCTCTGCATGTGCATTCTCGTACACTTTTTCTACGGTCATTGAGTTTATCATTCCCAAATCCTTTGTTAGAGCTTTAAACTCATTGCAATAATACTGCCCTCCGCCATCTGAGTGCATGATCGCGCCTTTTAAATTTGCTTTGCCTCGTAGTTTTTCTAATCTGTGAAGAGCTGGTATAGTGGTATTCTCTGTACGCAAATTGTCGCTTTCTGAATAACCAACTACCTCACGATTATATAAATCCATAATAAAAGTAAGGTAACGCGTTTCAGATCCAAGATCAAAGTAGGTTATGTCACTCACAAAAACCTGGTTGACATATGTAACCTCAAGATCTTTTATCATGTTCGGAAACCGGGTCACACCAAGGCTGTTGGTTGTAACTCTGAAGTTCTTTAATCGCTTAATCCTATACCCAGAGTCCATGCAGAACCGCTCAAACTGATCTCTTCCCATGCAGCTTGGTTGAAGTTTCAGGTAGATATCCCTGGATGACATACGCGGATGGTCTGCTCGTATCTCATTGATCAGCGGGATTAGCTGCTCCTGTTCTTCATACTTGTATCGTCTACGACTTAGCATCTGATGAAAAGATTGTTTACTTATTTTTAATACTTCAAAGAGTCTGTTCATCTTCTCCCGGTGATTTTGTCTGTTGAAGTGGTACCAGACGAGAGTTTTGAACCTACTTTTTTTTTGATATCAACTCCATAGTCAGCCTCTGCTATCTCTATCATCTTGTCCTTAAACTCAAGCAATAACTGCTTTTGTCCTACTATTCGCTCAAGTTCCTTAATACGCTCCTCAAGTGCTTTAATCTTCTGGGTGTCGCTCTTAGCTTCAACCACTTGTTTTACCTGTTTCTTTGCCATTGCCGAATATTTGTAAATCCATCTATAAACTGAAGTCCTGCTCACAGAATAGGTATTACAAATATCAGAAACTGATGACAAATTCTTCTCTAATTCTCTGATTTTATTCTTTTTAAAATCTTCACTAAAACCTCTATGAAATTGAGGTTTGTTCTCATGATCAAAATAATTTACTTTTGCCATAGCGTTAACCGTTTTTGTGGTCAACGTATTTCAGTCACCGACATGGTTAGACATGAGCGTAAAGCGTAAAGCGTAAAGAATTAGCGTAAAGCGTTGAGCGTAAACCGTAAAGAATTTGTTGATCTATGAGAACAATAATTCATAGAATATACATATGTTAAATCCGTGTTTACTCCGTGAAAACTCCGTGAAACTCCGTGGTTAAAAAAATTACTGAATACTAATTACTGAATACTGATTACTGATTACTGAATACCGAATACTAAATACTGGATTTCCTGCTGCCTGAGCCCTGAGCCCTTTTGTTGTAAAAAAAAGGCTGCCCTTTTGAGACAGCCTTCCTTACTTAGTAATAATGATTTATTGCATATGAGCAGTCAGTTAATCTTTTACGATTCGATGATACATCATTTTTCCTTTGTTACTCACTCTTATAATGTACATCCCTTTCGCTAACTGCAGGTTGAAGGTATTATCTATATTAGCAGGGATTTCTGTTCCTGAAAGAACAATCTTTCCCTGAAAGTCGACAACAGAGATCTCATACAATTCTTCATCCGGTGAATCAATATTTATTGTGAAATGATCACGGAATGGATTTGGATATACATTCAGTTTTATGTTACCCGGATCAGTTTCAGATTTTAGATCCTGCTTAATTAATTCAAGATCTGGAGGGTTGCTGGCCTTAGCGTCTGTTCCATTAACTGAAGGGCCACTGCCTTTAGCACCTCCCTGAAGTGTGCCATATGCTCTGAAATCACTTATATGAACGGCCGTGTTGGCAGAATTGTACGTCATGTTCACCCTTAAATACCTGGCTGTGGTAGTTACAGAATATGCATCCCCTGCATCTGTGGCTGCATTAGTATTACTCTTTACTGCAACCGGTGTATAGGTCTGACCATCAAGGCTTGCCTCAATATTGTACAGGTAATAC